>NZ_JADBUN010000195.1:0-20081 GCF_020245625.1 Microcystis sp. M049S2
AGTTTTTTCTTTGTCAGTAAGGGTGTCAACAAGGAATATTACAGATTGTTAACCGAGTCTTGAAAGCCATGTGCGACAAAGGTTTGAAATGTTAAGAAAGATGTGACTAAAGGACAGCTTATTAAGGGGGGATTAAGGGGGCAGGGGGGATCGAACCTAAAATCCATTTTTAATTTAATTATAACCACCTACTTATGTAGTAGAATACAATGAGAAATACCAGTTAAACCCAGCAGATTATAACTCTGACAGTTAATGTGTGTTAGTAGGTGATAAACCCTATTATTTTCAGTAATCGATCGACAATGTTTTTTAATTGGATAACTTTACCCTATTTATTAATTAATCCTGTTTTAATTCCCTTGAGTATAGCTCGATCGGAAACTATTCTTGCTCAAGAAGTCAGCGATCCTAATTATCAAAAACTGGTGCAGTACGCTCAAAATCAACAACTCGATCACCTAGCCATGGCTGATATAATCCAGAATATCGCCACTCAATTTTTAGGAGCAAAATATCAAGCAGGATTACTCAATCGCTCGGCAACAGAAAAATTATTTATCTCTTTAAAAGAGTTTGATTGTGTCCTGTTTGTGGAAACAGTTCTCGCTTTGAGTCACAATTTTGCTTTAAAAAATTATCAGTATTCTGCTTTTAGTCAGCAGGTTTTAAATCAACGTTATCGCCACGGTATTCTCGATGGTTATTGTAGTCGTCTGCATTACTTTTCCGATTGGATTAATGACAACCAAAAACGAGGTAATGTGGAAAATATAACTCAAAAATTAGGTGGAATTACTCTTAACAAAAAGCTCAACTTTATCAGCAAAAACCGCCCTCTATATCCCCAGTTAAAAACTCAAAATAATTACGATTGTATTCAACAGGTAGAACGGCAATTAGAAAGCTTATCCTTAACCTATATTCCCACCCCTAAGATTAAAGATATTTACCCACAACTACAGGCTGGATATATTATCGGTGTCGTGACTAATATCCCTGGTTTAGATACCACCCATACCGGTCTAGTTTATCGCTTTCCCGATGGCAAAATTGGCTTAATTCATGCCTCTCCTGCTGGTCAAGTTACCATTGCTAAAGACCTAAAAAAATATATCACTAAAGTTGACAAAGCCATCGGTATTTTTGTAGTTCGTCCCCTTGATCCAAGAAATAATTAACCCTGAATTGCTTGAGCTAATTGAACGTGGAGTTTATGACTGGCTTTAAAAGCCATGTAATGGGCAGTGGGAATGGTTCCCAGTAAACTTAAATCACCAATTAAGTCCAATAATTTATGTCTTGCTGGTTCATTATCAAAGCGTAAAGGAGGATTTAGCCATTGATTTTGATCGCAGACTAAAGCATTTTCTAAACTGCCTCCTTTAATTAAACCAGCCTTTTGCAGATACTCAATTTGATCGGCAAAACCAAAAGTCCGGGCAGACGCGATCGCATCTTGAAAACTTTCTTGATCAGGACTCCAACTATACCATTGATTACCGATCGGTTTATAGGTAAAATCGATCCCGTAGGTAAAACGTAATTCAGGGGAAGGAATCGCCGCCACAAAAGCATCTCCTTCGTACAACCAAATCGGTTGAGAAATAGTTAAATCTGATGGAGAAAAAGAGTTATCTAAACCAGCATTTTCGATCGCTTCCACCCAGATTTTGGCCGAACCATCAAGGAGAGGAATTTCCGCACCATCCACCTCAATGCGAGCATCCTCTACCCCCAAAGCGGTTAAGGCCGCTAATAAATGCTCAACGGTTCTAACTTTTGCTTCTCCTTGTCCCAATTCCGTTGATAAAGTCGTTTGGTAAACCGAAGAAACTAGAGCGGGAATAATCGGTTGATTGGCTAAATCTCTGCGGACAAAATAACGTCCTTCCCCGGGGTTTGCCTCACAGACGCGCACCCGTGTTATTTCCCCCGAATGCAGGCCAATTCCCGATAATTCAAATTGTTTAGCGATAGTAGAAACCATAATTATCAAGTAATAAAGCTTTTATCCGTGAACAACAAAAAGAACTAAATTTATCGATAACTGATAACTGATAACTGATTAGAATCGTTCCCCGATACCGAAATGGAGACGAGAACCACCATCGACATTAAAACCGTAGTCAACCCGAATTTGGCCGACGGGAGATTGTACCCGAACACCTAAACCGTAACCGAGACCAGTACCGGGTAAATCCCGGACAATCCCGGGTTGACCGGGGACATCCCCTTGGGAACCAACAGTAGTGCCGAAATCGACAAATAACGCCCCCCCGATAATTGCGACAATGGGAAAACGATATTCGGCCGTCGCTTGAAAATAACTGCGACCGCTACCCACTTCCCCCTCGGCGTAACCCCGTACAGAGTTACTACCCCCCACAATAAAAGCATCGTAGGGGGGTAAATCACCTAATACTGTCCCTGCTTGCACATTAAAAGCGAGGGATTGCTGACCTTTAAAGATATCGGTTTCAAAGAGATTAAAGGAATTAATAAACCGAACGGGGATAAAGTAACTGTAACTACCCCGAACACGAGTTCCGAAAATACTGCCAGAACCAACCGGGACAGTTTGTTCTAAACCTAGACGCAGGAAAGAACCACTGGTGGGCTGCAGGGGATTGTCGCGAAAATCTTGAATAGCACCAAAATTGAGGGAAAGTAGATCATCGGTCCCAGAGGAACTAAACGCCAGTTGTTGACTGCCAAAACCATTGAGAGGTGCCGACAGGGGGGAGATGTCACCATTGGCATTTTGCACCTGTACCTGTTGATAGTTAAAGCCTAGGGAAACCACCCATTTTGGTTTCGTAAACACATCGGGGGCCAAAGGACGGACAAAAGTAATACCGCCACCCGTCCGGACAATACGGGGACTATCGTTATCGTTCAGCGTCCGAATTGAGGAATTTTCGCCATCATAAACTAGAGAAATCGACTGTCGCCGGAAAACGTTCACTGTGTAGGAAGTGCGGAAATTATCCGTGGCAATCCAAGGATCGGAAAAACTCAGATCGAATAAAAATTCCCGTTCCCCTAACTGGACTTCTGCCCCTAAAGTTTGGTTATTACCGCCAAAATTGCGCTGTTGATAGCTAACAGTCCCGAATAGGCCCGCATTCGAGCTAATACCACCCCCAGCGGCCACGGAACCAGTATTACCTTCCACCACATCGACGTTAACAATCACCTCCCTTGGGTCGCTGCCGGGGGAAAAAGACAGACGCACATCCTCGAATAAACCGAGACCGAAAACACGCTGTAAATCCTGTTGGGCCGTATTGCGGTTGAAAATATCCCCCGCTTTTAGGCGCATTTCCCTAGTAATGATAAATTCTCTGGTTTTAGCCTTGACCGGTTCCTGTTCGACGTTAAAATAACGTACTTGAATTTTTTCGATTAAACCTTCGGAAATGACCAGAATCACCCGACCATCGGGAGTGACTTGCGGCGCACCAATCACCTGGGCTAGATCATAGCCGTTTTTGCTGTACCAGTCATTGATTTTTTTTACCCCCGCCTGTAATTCCCGCAAATTCAGGGTTTTGCCGTATTGACTGGCGAAAATTTCCTCGACCACCCCGGCAGGTAAAATCGATTTGTCCACGGTTTCCGGGGCAATTTGAATCTGTACACCCTGAAAAACGGGGTTAGGTTGCACCTCAAAGGTAACTCGCACCCCTAGGGGCGTATCTTGGGGAACTGCACGCACATCGGCAAAAAATCCCGTGGCAAAAACGGCGTTAATATCTTCTTGTAGTTGCGATCGAGTCGTGCTTCGTCCGGGTCGGGTGCGAATGGTATTATAAACTAGATTTTCTAATTCTCGATCGGCCCCTTGTACTACCACTTCAGCCACCAAAACTCGCGACTCCTCGGCCTGCGCTGGTGGGGAGGTTGGGGGAGTTTCTGGAGGGGTTGGGGTTTCCGTTGGGGTTTCCGGCGGAGTTTCCGTCGGTGGTGCCACGGGTGGAGTAGTTTCTCCCGTCGCGGGAGGAGACTGTACTAGCTGCTCGACGCGGGGAAAAACCGTCTCTGGGGGTTCTTCTTGGGCCATGACCGTCCCGTGAAATAATCCGAAAATAGCCAGCAGCAGGGCCAGCGAGGAGTATCGCCTCGAAAAATTGAGATTTTTAAGCACTTCCACACACCCAGTAACACCATTATGGTTTTGTTTGTTTTCTCTGCCCGAGAAATTTAACGAACGTTAAAACTCTAGCAGATCACTTACTCTCAGTAAATCCCAGCTTGACTGGTGACTCAAGAGATGCTGCCTCAGGTCTGATATTTGTCAGCCGTCAGCATTAAGTTTTTATCTTGCCATATCTTAGCTTTTTCTGGTTTGGCTCTACCCCAATTCACCATCGAGGATTATTGCCACCTCGGTTGGCGCACAATTAGTTACGCCGGGGCAGCTGTTAACGTCTCGTTTGTAATAACTGTACCAGTTGCGAGACCTGTTGGCGATTGAACATTTGTATCAGCGTACTAGCTACTAATTCCGGTTCCAGGGTAATCAGGATTTGTGGTAATTTGGCGGTGGCTAATAATTGCAATTCTTGACTGACGGTGATTTCTTCCCCGCGACCCCATTCTAATAAATCACTAGCTTGTTTTAATTCCTTAATAATAACTGGGGCGAGAGTACGATAGGAATGTTTGGGGTTAGCCAGGGCCGATTGGGCATTTTTAACTAAATATTGCCATTGTTGCTGTTCTGAAGCCAATTGAGACAGAGGTAAAACTAATTTTTGTAATTGCTGACGGGAAGCGCTGGTTTCTTGCTGTTTGAACAGTTGTAACATCTGTTTGAGGATATCTCTGACGCTGATAGAAATAGAAGAGGCCGCCGCAATAGCAGGGGTGGATTTTACTTGGCCCAGAAGATAGTTAAGATGGGCGTGTAATTCGGCAAAAGTTGCTTCACCGTTTTTAACGATAGCGTCAGCTTCCTCGCCTTGCAAACCCAAGGGACTCTGCAGCTTATCGATCAATATCTGAAGCAGATCATAACCCTTGAGGAACAAAGATTCTAATTTTTGATCCACTTCTAGGGGATTTTCTTTCAGTATTTTAAGAGCATCCTCAAGACGGTGAGCAGTTTTTTGGATACTGCCATAACCTAACATGGCCGCCCCCCCCTTGACGGAATGGACGGCACGAAACATCTCGTTCATCTGTTCATGGTTGTTGACGAGATTGCCTAAGTCTAAAATCCCCTGTTCCAAAGTTTCCAGGTGTTCTTTTGCTTCTTCGATGAAATAGCCGAGAATTTTCTGAGCGTTAGCAGAGTCCAAAGTCTTATCCCCTTTATCACGATGCTGTCTAGTCCTAGATTGCCCAGTTTTTCAGGAAATATATCAGTTATGAGGCAATGGCTAGGAAAACTAGCGGCTCTTCTGGTTTATGTGTGGAAACGAGGTCTATACTGATAGTCTCTTCCTCGGCTCGACTGAGCGTTCGTGTTAGTGAGCTTGTCGAACTACTGATCTCACGCCGAAGTCATAGAACATCCCAGCCACCAATCTCTCGAACCAATCCAAGAAAATAATTGAACTTATGCAAATAAGTAGTTTCTTTCAACATATACTCTCACTTCAAGTTGGCCATGGAGGCATCTAAATATTAATTAAACCGCTCCCTGCGGTCTATCAACCCCTTCTATCCTACCTATCCCCCCCATCGGTCTAACACCCCCTTAAGTAAGGCGGTTTCATCACCTCAATTTGGGCATAATTACCGTAGAGGGAGGGTAGTCTAGCACCCCACCCAAGGCGTTTCTAGCACATTTAAGGTAAAGGGGAAATTAAGAATTGTTGCCATTGTACGGCCAAAAGTCTAGAATGGTCATTAATTTTTGTGCATGGTCGGGTCTTCTAACCGAAGGCATTGACCAAAAACACATTGTATCTGTCCTAGAGGCACTATGAAAAAGCTTAAGCAATACTGGACTGCTGAAGCACTGGAAAAAGACTTAGGCGATCCTCTCAATCCCGATAACCCTCTATCCTACAAGCGGGTGATCGAAATTGACGAGAGCGAAGAATTTCCCCACGAGGAAATTCGCTGGTTATACGACTGGAAACTCCAACACTACTACATTCCCACAGATTGCGGCGGCGAATTCACCTCTTTTGAGGAATTTGTCGCTTTTGTGCGGGTACTTTCTCGACGGGATCAAACTATCGGCATCGCTTTTACTACCCTATTCTGGTCGTTTTTAAACTGGATGGCGGGAACCCCAGAACAGAAACAGAAGCTCGCCCGTTTTATCATGGATGACTATGGGGCGATGTGTCTGGGTTACTCGGAAAAGGAACACGGCAGCGATCTGATCAATGGTGATCTGACTGCGACGAAGGTGGAAGGAGGTTATATTCTCAATGGTGAGAAATGGCCGATTAACCGGGCGACTATCTCTGGAATTTCCTTTATTTTGGCGAAAACCGATGCTAACGGCGGGCCAAAGTGTTTAACCCTATTTATGGTCGATAAACGGCAATTAGACCCCGAAAAATACTATAATTTGCCGAAAATATACACTCATGGCGTGCGGGCCTCGGATATGAGTGGCATTGGTTTTAAAGATTGTTTCGTCCCCGATTCCATGCGTTTACGCGAGGAGGGAGACGGTTTAGAATTAGCCCTGAAAGGTTTCCAAATTACCCGAATGTTGTGCGCTGCTTTTTCCCACGGGGCAGCCGATACCGCTTTAAGAACTACCCTCGGTTTTGCCGTTAATCGGGTAATTTATAACAAAACTGTGATGGATTTGCCCCAACCCCGGCGCACTCTCGTGGATGCTTTCCTTGACATCCTCATTTGTGATTGCGAGACGATTCCGGCCGCGAGAGGTTTTCATATTATCCCCGAACAGTTTAGCGTCTGGGCTTCGGTGGTAAAATATTTTGTCACCGTCCGTCTGGAGGAGATGGTTAATAGTGTTTATGTGGTCTTGGGGTCGCGTTTTTATATGCGAGAAGAACACGAATTCGGCATCTTCCAGAAGCTACTGCGGGATAATTCGATTATCAGTATGTTTGACGGCAGTTCGATCGTCAATCTTCATGCTTTAATCCTACAATTGCGTCCTTTAACCAAATATCGGGCTAAACGCAACTCGCGCACCATGTCGGCGTTAAAAACCCGTTTAGAGGCGATTTTTAGCCTAGAAAAGTCAGTTCCTCCCTTTGAACCCAATAATTTAGAATTATTTGGCCGGGGAATGGATGATTCCCTGCAAGGTTTAGAGATTGCCCTTGATATGCTACAGGGATTGAAAGATTCTCAGGAGGTGGACCCGGAGGTATTAGAAAATCTATTGATGTTGGGTAATTTAGTTTTAGAGGAACTAAATGCTCACGATGAACAGATTAGCCAATCGAAATTCGAGTATGGTCACGACCAATCACCCGAATTGTTCGAGATTGCCAAGAAATACTGTACTTTACACGCCGCTTCTGCTTGTTTACACACTTGGCTTTATAATCGTTCCATCTTGGGTGAATTTTTTGCCCGGGGGGAATGGTTGGTGTTGAGTTTACACCGATTACTGCGAACTCTCCGGCCGCTACCTTACACTCTGTCTGAGGTGTATGTAGAAAATGTTGCCCAAGAATTGCTGAAATTATATCGAGAAAATCAACATTTTTCGATCGCCCCTTTTCAATTAGCCCCTTCACAAACTACCGAGGAAAAAACCCATGAACTCCAGCTCCAATCTTAATAATCTGGTACAAAATTGGTTAGTTAAACAGTTAGCCGATCAGTTATCTTTGGATGTAAAAACGATTAATGTGACTGAACCTTTAACCCGTTATGGTTTAGATTCGATCGATGCGGTAACGATGGTGGGTGATCTAGAAGATTGGGTAGGTCAAGAGTTACCTTCTACCCTTTTCTGGGATTATTCTACTATTGAAAAAGCGTCTCTTTTCCTAGTAGAAAACTACGATCTTTCTAATCTTTCCGGTGAGGAAACCCCCGCAGAAGTTGCTCCCGTCGCTGAAAAACCTGAACCGGCCGTTAGTGGTGGCAAAGGTTGGAGTTTATTCGGTCGTCGTTAATTTTAGGTGTAGGGTGGGTTAGGCGACGACAATTTATGCTAGGGAAAATTATCTAGTATTCGCCGTAACCCACCTATATTAGTTATCAATTGGCTCTGTTCTCTACTCACCAGTATAGGAATTGCTAAGTACCTAAACAAAATTAATTACCCATTTCTCCGTAAAGCAACAATCGCTGTATTTCTTTTCTGTTGCCCGTTCCGCAGTTCTGGAGTTCCCTCTCACCACTAGGAAATTTATTTTGTACGACTACTTATAAATTGAAATATACAAAAAAGGGCGATCACTTGATCGCCCTTTTCTCCTACTAAATAACAAAAATTAGCGTAAGATATACACCAGTAAAAACAGGATAATCCAGACCACATCGACGAAATGCCAGTATAATTCTGCTGCTTCCACACCAAAGTGAGATTGACTAGAATAGTGGTCTTTTTGACGAGAACGCCAGAGGACAGATAGAATCAGCACTAAACCGAAGGTAACGTGGAGACCGTGGAATCCGGTTAAGGCATAAAAAGCGCTGGTGAAAACATTAGTTGTCAGACCGAATTCAGCGTGATAATATTCGTATCCTTGACCACAAAGGAAGATAATTCCCATCAGGGCAGTAATACCGAACCACAATTGTAAACCGGCATTATTGTTTTGTTTAATCGCCTTTTGTCCTATGTGCATAACAAAACTACTGGACACCAGAATAATCGTGTTAATTGTCGGTAGGGTTAACTCTAATTCTGGCGTGCCGGCGGGGGGCCAAACGGGTAACATGGTACGATAGAACAAGAAAGCGGCAAATAAGCCTAAAAAGATGGAACTTTCCGCCACTAGAAACAAAACCACACCGAATAAGCGATGATCTGGGTGGCCATGATGCCCGTGTTCCACCGTTTCTTGATGATAATTGACAGATAGTTGAGAATCTTCGAGCGTTGAACCTTGCATAATTGAATATCCTTAGTTTACACGGGAGACGGGGAGTGGGGAGATGGGGGGATAGGGTGATAGGGGGATAGGGTGATAGGGAGATAGGGTGATAGGGAGATAGGGAAATTTCAGCTAAATTCCTCACTACCCCACTACCCCACTACCCCACTACCCCAACACCCAACCCCCAGGTCTAATCCCCCATAATTATTGGGATTCGGCGCCCACTTCGGCGAGGAGATCTTGTACTGATTCCTCTGCTTCCGATTCTTCCATATCAATACCGTAATCGTAGGGGCCAGACCAAAGAATCGGCATTTCCTCGAAATTCTCGATAATTGGGGGAGAGGAGGTTTGCCATTCTAGGGTTAAAGCGCGCCAAGGATTACGGCCGGCGGGTTGACCTTTAAAGGCACTCCAGACCATATTAATAGCGAAGGGAATACTCGATATACCGAGAATATAAGCCCCTGCGGTACTAAGAACATTTAAATCCTGAAACTGCACATCATACAGGGCAATACGACGGTTCATACCCAATAATCCCAATTCGTGCATCGGCATGAAAGTTAAATTCAAACCGATAAAACTGAGAACAAAGTGGATACGACCGAGAGTCTCGTTATACATCCGTCCGGTCATTTTCGGGAACCAATGGTAAACGGCAGAAAACAGGGCCATTGCCGTACCACCAAATAGTACATAGTGGAAGTGACCGACGACAAAATAGGTATCGTGGACGTGGATATCGAAGGGAACAGAAGCCAACATAATCCCGGTCAAACCACCGATGAGGAAGGAAGACAGGAAACCGATCCCAAATAATAAAGACGTATTGAGACTAAGTTTACCCCCCCAAAGAGTGGCACACCAACTAAAGATTTTAATGCCCGTGGGAACGGCGATTAACATAGTTGCCGCCATGAAAAACATCCGTAACCAGCCGGGGGTGCCGCTGGTGAACATATGGTGGGCCCAAACGATTAAACCCAAGAAACAGATGGTGAGACTGGAATAGGCGATCGCTCGATAACCAAAAATCGGTTTACGCGCATGAACTGGTAATATCTCCGAGATCGTGCCGAAAAAGGGCAAAATCATGATATAAACAGCAGGATGGGAGTAAAACCAGAACATATGCTGATAAACCACCGGATCGCCGCCGCCGGCAGGGTTAAAAAAGCTCGTGCCGGCGATTAAATCAAAGGACAAGAGAACGAGAGCAGAAGCGAGAACGGGGGTGGAAAGCAGTACCAGAGTCGAGGTGGCCAGCATTGCCCAACAAAATAGCGGCATACTGTACAAATCCATCTCAGGAATCCGCATTTTCAGGATCGTGGTGATGAAATTAATCGAGCCTAAAATCGAAGAAGTCCCGATCAATAAAAGGCTCAAAATCCACAATTCTTCGCCCCATTTGCCGCTAATTAAGCTCAAAGGTGGATAGGAAGTCCAACCGGACTGGGGTGCGCCGACAAAGAAACTGGATAATAATAGCAGCCCGCCGGGGGGATTAAGCCAGAAAGCCACGGCGTTAAGACGAGGAAAAGCCATATCTTCCGCCCCAATCATCAGGGGAATGAGATAATTGGCAAAACCCGCCCCAACCGGAACGATCCAAAGAAAGATCATGATCGTTCCGTGCATGGTCATGAATTGGTTATATAGTTCTGGGGAGACGAAATCGGGGTCGGGAGTGGCTAATTCTGTCCGCAGCACTTCCGCGAAAGCACCGCCAATAAAGAAGAAAAGAAAGGCAGTCACCAGATATTGAATACCGATGACTTTATGATCGGTGCAGAAAGTAAAGTAATCCGTCCACTTGCGGTGATGGATCACCTCGGGAACGGTTGCTGGGGTGGTTATTTCCGTTGATGCTGTCATAAGGCCAAGATTTTAGATGACAAGAAAAATTACATTTGCTGCTGATGGGCAACTTGGGCGAGGATTTCAGCGTCGATGCCCATTTCTTCGGTGTAGGGGGTCAAATATTGACTATCAGAGCGATCTTTAGTGGTCATGGCTACAGTTCGATCGCTGTCAACTTCGGCGATCGTGTTATCCTGCACCCATTGGTCGTAATCCCCTTGGGAGTGAACCACAAAGCTAGATTTCATGCCGCCGTGATAGGCCCCGCAAAGTTCCGCACAAATGATCGGATATTGACCAATTTGGTTGGATGTGAACGATAACACCGTTTCCTGTCCGGGGATAACGTCCTGTTTTAGACGCAATTGGGGAACCCAGAAAGCATGGATCACATCCCCTGCTTCCATATTCAGTTGCACGGGACGATTGACGGGAGCGTGCAGTTCTCCGGAAACAATGCCGGTTTCGGGATAGGTGAAGATCCAAGCGTATTGAATACCTTTAACATTGACCACTAGGGGGGGAACTCCTTCACCATCGTAGGAATTGCCGATACCTAGGGCTACTCTGCGATCGCCGCCCATGGCCATCATCGTGCCGTGGTGATGACCGTGGTGGGCGATTTCTCCTTTGCCACCCTTGGAAATCAAGGGATCGAGACCGCCGATATTGTTATAAATCTCGAAGCTATAGACGGCAAGGATAAAAACGATTACCGTCGGGATGGCTGTCCAGAAGATTTCTAGGGGGACATTGCCCTCCACTGCCGGCCCGTCGGTTTGATCCCCCGGTTTGCGGCGAAAGCGAATCACTATATAGATAATCACGCCTTCAACTATTAAAAATAGTCCCGTGGCGATGGTCATCATCAGATTAAAGATATTATCTATCTCCTGAGCATCTTCAGAAGCGGCCACAGGCATTAAGCCATGATTTTGGCCATACCAGAGACTAATTAAGGTTAAGGTGATCCCGAGTACGAGCGTCAGGATACTGCTGGGAATTTTCACGGTCTTTTCAATATTTTTAATAGTGGCTACTTATTCAAGGCTAAAACATGATTCCCCTATAGATGGGAAATTTAACCAGCATCTTCTGAGAATTTTATCTTTTCTTTGGGATCGTTTTCAGGGAAAGTATTTAAAATAACTAATTTTTATGTTTTATTCTGAGTTTATGTAAACAAATGTAACGGAAATGGCCAGAAATCTAAAGAATATCTAAAAGGTTTTACCTGTCGTAAAAAAACTCATTCACAGTGATAACTAACTGGCAAACCAAGCCAGTATCTTTGATGACAGACTCCTTGAGAACAGGCAAACCGATGACCGAATCTGTTTTTAACCCGACACCCCTAAGAGAAACTGGTAATATTCAGGTGTGGATGCGCCGCTTAGTCTGGAAAATTGCGATCGCTACTTTCGCCCTCATGGTGGTGGGCGCTGCCACCAGAGTTATGAACGCCGGTTTAGCTTGTCCCGATTGGCCTCTCTGTTACGGTCAATGGATTCCCAGTCAGCAGATGAATCTACAGGTATTTCTGGAGTGGTTTCATCGTCTCGATGCCTCTTTGATCGGGTTTAGTACGATCGCTCTTGTCGGTCTGTCTTGGTGGTATCGTCGCCATCTTCCCTCTTGGCTGTTGCCCTCGGCGATCGCTGCCTTGGCTTTAATTCTCCTGCAAGGAGTCCTGGGAGGATTAACCGTCACCCAATTACTGCGATTTGACATCGTAACGGCCCATTTAGCCACAGCTTTGCTCTTTTTTGCCACCCTAATCGTCATTGCTATCGGTCTGACTCCCTACCGTGGCACAGGTATGGTCGGGAAACTAACCGGGATGGGAATGGTCGCTACCGGTCTAGTTTATCTGCAATGTCTCCTCGGCGGTCTTGTCGGTTCCCGTTGGGCTGCCCATCAGTGTTTAACGGTTTCCCAACTCTGCACGGTGATGAATAGCCACATTATCGGGGTTTTTCCCGCCACTATCTCGGTGTTAACCCTAGTTTTCTTCGCTTGGCGAGCTGCCGCTATCCATCCTCTCCTCAAAAAACTAGCTTTTAGTGCCGGGGGATTAGTCGCCCTACAGGTGTTTTTAGGCGTTGCCACCCTGAAACTACATCTCCAGGTGGAACCCTTAACCATTACCCACCACAGCATCGGTGCGCTATTGGTGGCAACCCTCGTCGCTTTTACCACTTTTGCCCTTCGCGATCGTTCTTTCGCACCTAAGTAACCAGACACAATTAATTGCACATATCTAAACACCTCTTGCCTTTTGCCTCTTGCCTTTTGCCCATCCTAACCAAGAAGTTAATTTTGTCCCATTACTTATAAGCCATCTCTAAGGATTTAATCACGATGACTGGAACTCAAGCCCTTCGCCACCACGATAATTTTTTACAAGTCGCTAAAAGTTATTATCAACTCACCAAACCCCGAATTATTCCTCTACTGCTGATTACTACGGCCGCTTCTATGGAAATCGCCTCCAAAGGTCAGGTTTCCCCCCTCTTACTCTTTCTTACCCTCCTCGGTGGCACTCTTGCCGCCGCCGCCGCTCAAACCTTAAACTGCATCTATGATCGCGACATCGATCACACCATGCTTCGTACTCGCGCCCGTCCGATCCCCTCCGGTCGCGTGCAACCCCTCCACGCCCTCATTTTTGCCCTCGTTTTAGCCTCCCTTTCCCTAGCACTTTTTGTCTTTTTTGTCAATACTTTGAGCGGATTTTTAGCAATGACCGGCATCGCATTTTATATGCTGATTTATACCCATCTGCTCAAGCGTCATAGTATCCAAAATATTGTTATCGGTGGCGCAGCTGGCTCGATTCCTCCCCTCGTCGGTTGGGCGGCAGTAACGGGCGATCTCGGTTGGATTCCCTGGATTTTATTCGCCATTATTTTTCTTTGGACTCCTCCCCATTTTTGGGCTTTAGCTTTAATGATCAAGGATGATTATGCAGAAGTAGATATCCCGATGATGCCCGTGGTTAAAGGGGAAGAAGCCACTAGCGAGCAGATTTGGCTCTATACTTTAATCGTCGTTCCTTTCACTTTCCTCCTGATTTATCCCTTGGCTGCCTGTGGTGTGGTTTATGGTGTAGCGGCTTTGGTTTTAGGGTTTGTTTTCCTGAAAAAAGCTTGGCGATTAAAACAGAATCCTTTTGATCGGGACATGGCTCGATCACTGTTTAAATATTCCATTCTTTACATGATGTTATTATGTACAGCTATGGTGATCGATAGTTTACCCATGACCGCTCGTCTCCTCGCTACAATTGCCAGTTTATTGTCCTGTAGTTAATCTCAGTTATCAGTTATCAGTTATCAGTTATCAGTTATCAGATGTGAGTTTTCAGTTCACTGATTACTGTTTACTGAAAAACCCCATCTCCCCAATTCATAATTCATAATTCGCCCCGACTACTGATTGCGACTGAGGGAGTTAATTCGCTCGATTAATTGGGCTAAGATGTCTTGTAATTGTCGGTCTTGATGTTGGGAAAGATTGATTTTATCACAGCTATAAATAACGGTGGTGTGATCTTTACCGCCAAATTCTTCGCCAATGCGCGGTAAACTTAAATCCGTGTGTTGACGCATCAAATACATCCCAATCTGTCGAGCAAAACTAATTTCTCGTCGGCGGGAATTTCCCTTTAGATCAGCGATCGAGAGTTGAAACTTTTCCGCTACTACCGCCATAATAATCTCAGGAGAAGTGGCAATTTTGGCCATTGGTGGATTTAAAACCGGCGCGATATTTTCTACCGTCATCGGCAATCCGGAGATAGAAATATAAGTAGTAGCCCGGATTAATGCCCCCTCTAATTCGCGAATATTAGAAGTATAATTAACGGCAATATATTCGATAACTTCTCGTGGGAGACGCAGATTTTCGTACTCGGCCTTTTTTTGTAAAATTGCCATACGAGTTTCGATATCCGGTGCTTGGATATCGGCGACTAATCCCATAGAAAAGCGAGAAATTAAACGATCCTGTAAACTGGGAATCTGTTTGGGCAGGCGATCGGAGGCTAAAACCACCTGTTTTCCCGCTTCGTGCAGGGTATTAAAGGTATGAAAAAATTCTTCTTGAGTGTATTCTTTTCCTTCAATAAATTGCAGATCATCCACTAATAATATGTCAGCATGGCGATAATGATTACGAAAACTTTCCATACTATCTTGACGGATAGCGGTGATTAAATCATTCGTAAATTGTTCCGTCGATACATAAAAAACCCTAGATTGAGGATATAATTCTAGACGATAATGACCGATCGCTTGCATTAAATGGGTTTTACCTAATCCCACCCCACCACAGAGAAAAAGCGGGTTAAATTCGCGTCCGGGTAATTCCGCCACCGCTAAAGCAGCTGCGTGGGCCATGCGATTAGTTGGACCGACAACAAAACGGGAAAAATTATATTTAGGGTTAAGTTGATTGGTGGGAGATAATTCTGATTCTAAGCTAGTGTTGGGCTGGAAAATAGCGATCAAATCGCCCTGTTGTGCCGTTAATTGAATCTCGACGGGATAACCGACGATATCCTCCACTACTTCAGCAATTGTTGACAGATAATTTTTCTGAAGATGGTTAAGAATAAAAGGATTGGCAGCCTGAATTACTAAGCGATCGTTTTGCCATTCTTTAACCGTCGCCGTTTGAAACCAAGTCTCGAAAGCGGGACGGGTTAATAGTAATTTTAGACGCTCTAGGAGATTATGCCAAAGTTGTTGGGCGCTGCTATCCACGATTAATTTTGATTAACAAAGTTGCTCTAGTGCTGCTGCGGGGAAACCTTATCAGTTTAGCGAGATTTTGCCGTTGACGATAAAATAATTTTCAGAGGAAAACAATTAATCTTTAGACAGATGACGCAAGTTTTAACAATCACCCAATTAGGAAATCCAATTCTAGAGCAAAAAGCAGCAGCGATCGATAATCTTCTCGATGCTGACTGTCAAAATTTGATCGATTCCCTGATTACCACCGTACAAGCTGCCCACGGGGTAGGAATTGCCGCGCCCCAAGTTGCTCGATCTCTGCGTCTGTTTATCGTTGCTTCTCACCCCAATCCTCGTTATCCCGACGCTCCGATCATGCAGGCCACTGCCATGATTAATCCTCGCATTTTGCAGGTGAGCGAGGAAATGGTCAAGGGTTGGGAAGGTTGTCTCAGTGTCCCCAATTGGCGCGGTTTTGTCCCCCGTCATCAGTGGATTGAGGTGGCCTATTATGATCGCAATGGTCGGGAAATCCGTCAAGTTTTCAGGGATTTTGTCGCGCGCATCTTTCAACACGAATACGATCATCTGGAAGGAATCCTCTTTCTCGATCGCCTTGCTTCTCCGGCGGATTTATACTCGGAGGAAGAATACCATAAAATCAGGAATATTGCTGAATATAAGCGATAAAATCGCAAAATCTGCCTATCTCTTCAAAATAAGTTAAATAACTCAACGGGACTATTTTATCTGGCGACAAAATTTTTGTTGGTAAATCTAAATTGTTTGTTAAAATGATAACGATTATCATTCTAGGAAGTCCAAGATAGCAAACAAACGAACTACTTGACAAGATAGACTAATTATGTAGTAGAACTCTGCCTGCCCTCAATATTTCCGCACCGGAGATAACCCCAAAGACGAGGGAATAACCCGATAGCTTTCATTAGTTATCGTCTAGATGCCCAGAAAAATAAATACTCTAGCAAAGGGTATTTATTGACATTGGTAAAATCAGAAAACTTTGCCGATCAATTAACTATTGGAGTCCGGAAAAATATCTATGACCTTAGCTAAATCCAAAGCAATTTTTGACAATGATGACTACAATCACTTTCCCGAAGTGATTACCGAACCTAAATCGCCGGTATCGGAAGCCGAGATGATGCAAGCGGTACGAACACTGCTGTTAGGATTAGGAGAAGATCCCGATCGCGAAGGTTTACGAGACACTCCCAAACGAGTAGTAAAAGCCCTAAAATTTCTCACTTCTGGTTATCAGCAATCCCTGGATGAATTGCTGAATGGGGCAGTTTTTCACGAGGATGCTAACGAGATGGTTTTAATCCGAGACATCGATATTTTTAGCTCCTGTGAACACCATATTTTACCAATTATCGGCCGCGCTCATGTTGCCTATATTCCTAACGGGAAAGTGATCGGTTTATCGAAAATTGCCCGCATCTGTGAAATGTACGCCAGACGACTGCAAGTACAGGAACGTTTAACCGCACAAATTGCCGATGCTTTGCAAGGATTACTACAACCTCAAGGGGTAGCTGTGGTGATTGAAGCGACTCATATGTGTATGGTAATGCGCGGGGTTGAAAAACCCGGTTCTTGGACTTCTACGAGTGCCGTGCGCGGTATTTTTGCCGATTCTGCTAAGACTCGTCAAGAGTTTATGAGTTTGATTCGTCATAGTCCCGATTTTCACTAATTAGTCAGGGGGATCAGGATTATTTGATCGTCCTATCCCCGGTTTTTGCCTAGGTAAAAAACTAGAGCAAAACCAGCTATTTACTGTTTACTTTTTATTTTTAACTCGCTGTTATCATGCTGATTCGTCCCCGTCGTCTTCGTTATACTCCAGCGATTCGCCGTCTTGTTCGTGAAACTGAATTAACCGTTAATGACTTGATTTATCCCCTCTTTATCATGGAGGGAGAAAATCAAAAGGTGGCTATTCCTTCTATGCCCGATTGTTATCGTTATTCCCTCGATTTATTGCTCAAAGAAGTAGTTAATGCTTATAATTTAGGCATTAATGCCATCGCTCTTTTCCCCCTGATTCCCGAAGATAAAAAAGATAATTTCGGTAGAGAAAGTTATAATCCCGATGGTTTAGTGCCAAGGGCAGTGAAAGCGATCAAAAAAGAAGTCCCTGAAATAATTATTATCACCGATGTAGCCCTCGATCCTTTTTCGATTTATGGTCATGATGGTATTGTGGAGGACGGGAAAATTCTCAACGATGAAACCCTAGAAGTTTTAGTGAAAATGTCGCTCTCGCAAGCGGCGGCCGGGGCTAATTTCGTCGCTCCTTCCGATATGATGGATGGTAGGGTTGGGGCGATCCGTCGAGCTTTAGATGCGGCTGGCTATTTAGATGTGGGAATTCTCGCTTATACGGCTAAATATGCCTCTGCTTATTATGGTCCCTTCCGAGATGCCTTAGAATCAGCACCAAAATTTGGTGATAAGAAAACCTATCAAATGGATGGGGCTAATAGTCGGGAAGCGTTACGGGAAGCCAGTTTAGACATAACAGAAGGGGCAGATATTATTATGGTTAAGCCCGCTCTGGCCTACCTCGATATTATCCGTCGTCTGCGCGATAGTAGCCATCTTCCCGTCGCCGCTTACAACGTCAGTGGTGAATACGCAATGATTAAAGCGGCGGCAAAACAGGGCTGGATTGACGAAAAAAGCCTGATTTTGGAAACTTTAACCAGTATGAAACGAGCTGGGGCTGATTTGATTTTGACCTATTTTGCTGCCGATGTGGCATTAATGAAACAGGAAAGCCGATTTTAGGGTTTTTGCCAGCGAAATTGATAGAAATTATCCTGCGCTCCCCATACCTGCCGGCCAAGGCTATCATAACCTCGATCGCTGGTATCCATGCCCTGGGAATGTAGAATAATTGTATTAGTTATTTTCACCGCACCTCTGGCATTAGTGGGACAACCCTGGGGGGGAGTTTCTCCCCGATAACCCCCCGCTATCGGTTTTAAAAACACAGTACACACCGACTCGCCCAAATCTGAGACATTTAATTTTCTTTCTGTCAAGTCTTTGTTACAAAAATTAATAAAGTTAGGGGCATTATTTAACTTATAAGCTTTTGATTCCACAGTGGAATTATCGGGGCTAGGTTGAATGACTAAAATTCTTTGACGATAGGGTTGATTTAAGCGATCGATAATTGCCTGTTCCTGATAAAGATAAATACTATCCTGTTTGGGGGAAAAATCCACGGCACAGGTAGTCATTTGCACCTTAGCAATGCGGGGGTTAGTCTGCGCTTGTTGCGTCGTATCCATAACCCCAATTAAATGATTAGCCACCCCCTGCACTTGCGGGTTAAGGGGCAAAGATTGAGTGAGAAAAAATCCTAGGGCGATCGAAGTTTTCAGCATGAGCAGAGGCTTGATTCCAGTTAGTCTCTAATTAGCTTAAACTAATAAGCAGCAAGAGCAAAAATACCCCTTTTCCCATCGCTAATCATCTGGCTGCATCCGAAAGTCTTTACCTGCGAAAACACGCCGAAAACCCGATCGATCGGTGGTATTGGTGTGACAGCACCCTAGAAATTGCCAGGAGAAAAGATAAACCGATCTTTCTCTCGATCGGTTATTCTAGCTGTCATTGGTGTACGGTTATGGAAGGAGAGGCTTTTTCCGGTCGGGCCATTGCCGATTATCTCAATCAGTATCTTTGGGGTTGTCAGATCAGAATATGAAAGATGCAATGCAATCCTTGCTATCAAAGTAATTTGAGTTCCAAGCTGATTCGGATCATCTTTCAATTTGACAACGCCGTATCTTTTGCCGATCAAAGTTGATCGCGAAGAAAGACCGGACATCGATAGTATCTATATGCAAGCATTGCAGATGATGGTCGGTCAAGGGGGTTGGCCTCTGAATGTATTCCTAACACCCGATAGTTTAATTCTCTTCTATGGTGGCACCTATTTTCCCGTGCAACCGCGCTTTAACCGGACTGGTTTTCTGCAAGTGTTGCAATCTGTACGTCGCTATTATGACGAGGAAAAGGAGAAATTAAGCAAATTTACGGCCGAAATGCTGGGCGCACTGCGTCAATCAGCTATTTTACCGCGAGCAGAAACCAATTTAGCCGCTCCTTCCCTTTTAGTCACAGGAAGTGTGAGCGCTCAATCCCATCAGTTGCCTGACGGTAGCGTTGTTCTAATTCGTCAATACTCAGATGGGGGATAATGCTGATTCGTTTGGGCATAGTGGGGTAGCAATCGCAACTCTTCTACATTAGGTGCATTTAAGCTGACTTGATATGAGAATCGCTCCCCCTAGCCTGCATTATTCACCAACTGGCAAAAACCTGATTGTGAGGACATCTCAAAAAACAGACTGTTTTTCAGCCAGATCGCTAGATGAACTTCTTGCCAAGGCTTTCGAGGATTTTCCAAAGTCTTCATGAATAATGCAGG
>NZ_JADBUN010000196.1:0-8608 GCF_020245625.1 Microcystis sp. M049S2
AAGATAATCATCCCATTCATACGAGCAAGCAAGTCAGAGAATATTGGGATAAGTGGCAGCAGCAAGGATTATTTTTCTTTCAACTGCCCAAATATTCCTCTGAAATGAATCTTATTGAAATTGAATGGCATCAATTGAAAACTCATGAACTAGCAGGTCAAATTTTTCCCGATGAGTACGATTTAGCGATCGCTGTTAAACAAGGGATCGAAGCTCGCGCTCAAAAAGGAGGATACGAAACTCACTGTTTTAAGTTTAATTCTGCCTAGCTACTTAGTTTCTTTTGTATTTGAGCATTGGCAATATGCTTACAGTTCCAAGTTAAAAGATAGTCAATTCCGTAAAATGTAGCAACTCCAATATGAAGCGCATCATCCGAGGCTTTAGGGGGAAGATTACTTTTGGTGAGAAACTGGGCTGCCAGACTTTGAACATCTTCGTTGACTTCCAGTAATGGAAAATCATGTAGAATCTCAAGTCGCCTGTTTGCCATCTCTACATCTCCCCGCGCAACTTCGTCTTTGAAATGCGCTAGTTAGATCTGTATTTTATCCGAATCTGTGCAAAACTGTCGCTACGAAGCGATGCGCTCTGCTACGCAGTGCCTTCGGCATCGCACTAACCAATAACCTCAATGGTCGGGTGCATTGGGGTTGTTAGGTTCGCGATCGCCATGACTTTGGATCACGCCGACCATGAAAAATTGCGGTCACAACGACCCGACTTGAAATCACTCGATAGTAGACAGCATATGGGAATCGTCTGATGACTGCTCGTCGAATGTCCAGATAAACGATTGCATAAGACTCTGGCATCATGCCGATCTGATTGAGTAAGTCATCTACACAATCAATAAATTCATCACCCAAACCAGCTTGTTGACTCTCATACCAATCATAGGCATCGCTGAGGTCGTCACGGACTTCTGGACGAAATACCAGTACATACTTCATGCTTGCTTTCTGACTGATGCTTTCATCTCTTCCCAAGTGAGGACGTTATCGGGATCATTATTATGACCCTCAATCCGCTGATCGAGTTCGTGTTTTTGCGCCTCGGTTAAATCAGGATACACCTGTTCGACTGGAATACTTTCCCAAATCGCTTGAACCAGAAGGATTCTATCCTCAACACTTAAAGTTGTAATTTCATTTAGTGTAGCCGCGATATCCATACAGAAACCTCAAGGTGAGACATTCGATAGAACTTCCTCAAATATAGCGAACAGGATTTTGTCCGTCAAACGACACATTGCAATTAACGATGTGCCCGTCTAGAAATTTGATCACTAGCCTGCCATCATCTCTTCTGTAGCTGGCATTTCGGTCAAAGATAGCCTCAATCATTTGCATCCCGTCAAAATTCACGACTTGGACATGGGTGATTTTCTCAACTTTCTCTTCCGCGATAACCCAAGCTCCCGATTCAGATTGAGCGAGTAGTTCTAACAAGTTGTCATGGGTTCGGACTTGAAGCGTTAGTTTAGGCATACATATTGATGACTCAAATACTAAGCGACCTAACTATATATTATAGGTCAACTTTCTGCATAACACTCTCCAGAGTAACGATATGGGTCAACTTTCTGTATATCACCCCGACATACAACATATATACTCATTTGTCAATAGGTAGTAATATTTAATCTGCTTATACTTCGAGTTTTGACCTGAAAATGGGCGATCGATAGTCAAGCGATCGAGGGATGGGGATGACCACGACCCTAGGGGATTATGCAACGGTGAACAACTTATCAGCAGGTTTCCAGGGGGCTAAAACCATAATCCGGGAGATTCCGGGCATCTCCGCAAGTCAGCTGAGACCGATTGACCCCAGAAAAAATCTTCAGAGCTACAACCACTATAACTAATAGCCGTTCCCCAATAACTGATCACTGAGAGACAGCTAAACTAAAAAGCCGTGCTAAAATCAGCATATCTAGGGTCGCTTGTGTAGGTGATGGATAGGCTATGTTTGAAAGATTTACGGAAAAAGCCATTAAAGTAATCATGCTCGCCCAAGAAGAAGCCCGCCGCCTTGGCCATAACTTCGTGGGAACAGAGCAGATTTTACTAGGACTAATTGGAGAGGGAACGGGAGTTGCCGCCAAAGTCCTCAAGTCCATGGGTGTCAATCTCAAAGATGCGCGCGTGGAGGTGGAGAAAATCATCGGTCGCGGTTCCGGATTCGTAGCCGTGGAAATTCCCTTCACCCCCAGAGCCAAAAGAGTTTTAGAACTCTCCCTCGAAGAAGCCCGTCAACTGGGCCATAACTATATTGGCACAGAACATCTCCTTTTAGGACTAATTCGCGAAGGGGAAGGTGTGGCCGCTAGGGTTCTGGAAAATCTCGGGGTGGATCTCTCGAAAGTTCGCACCCAAGTGATCAGAATGTTAGGGGAAACCGCCGAAGTGGCCGCTGGTTCATCTTCCCAAGGTCGCACTAAAACCCCCACTCTTGACGAATTCGGTTCCAATCTCACCCAAATGGCCAGCGAGGGTAAACTCGATCCCGTGGTCGGCCGGCAAAAGGAAATCGAGCGCGTCATCCAAATTCTCGGTCGTCGTACCAAAAATAACCCAGTCCTAATCGGGGAACCGGGGGTCGGTAAAACAGCGATCGCAGAAGGATTGGCCCAACGCATTGCTAACAAGGATATTCCCGACATTCTCGAAGAAAAACGGGTTGTCACCCTCGATATCGGCTTGTTAGTGGCGGGAACCAAATATCGCGGCGAATTTGAGGAACGCCTCAAAAAAATCATGGACGAAATTCGCCAAGCGGGTAACGTCGTCCTTGTGATCGATGAAGTTCATACTCTCATCGGTGCCGGGGCAGCCGAAGGGGCGATCGATGCGGCCAATATTCTCAAACCGGCTTTGGCCCGGGGAGAACTGCAATGTATCGGGGCGACGACCTTGGATGAGTACCGCAAACATATCGAACGGGATGCGGCTCTAGAAAGACGTTTTCAACCGGTTATGGTCGGTGAACCCTCCGTAGAAGAAACGATCGAAATTCTCTACGGTCTCCGGGAACGCTACGAACAGCACCATAAACTAAAAATCTTAGACGAAGCGCTAGAAGCGGCGGCGAAATTGTCCGATCGCTACATTAGCGATCGCTTCTTACCGGACAAGGCGATCGATTTAATCGATGAGGCTGGTTCGAGAGTGCGCTTGATTAATTCCCAATTGCCACCGGCAGCCAAGGAATTAGACAAGGAACTGCGGCAAATTCTCAAACAAAAAGATGACGCAGTGCGCGGTCAAGACTTCGAGAAAGCTGGGGAATTGCGCGATCGGGAAATGGAAATCAAAACCCAGATCCGGAATCTCGCTTCCACCAAAAAAGGCGAAGATGGCAACGATGAACCCTTTGTGGATGCGGAGGAAATCGCTCACATCGTCGCTTCTTGGACTGGGGTTCCCGTCAATAAACTGACCGAAACCGAATCCGAGAAACTGCTGCACATGGAAGATACCCTGCATCAGCGTCTCATCGGTCAAGAGGACGCGGTTAAAGCGGTGTCCCGCGCCATTCGTCGCGCTCGCGTCGGTCTAAAAAATCCCAACCGTCCCATTGCTTCCTTTATCTTCTCCGGTCCGACGGGGGTAGGTAAAACCGAGTTAACTAAGGCTCTGGCCGCTTATTTCTTTGGTTCCGAAGATGCGATGATCCGTCTCGATATGTCGGAATACATGGAACGGCACACGGTTTCTAAGTTAATCGGTTCACCTCCGGGTTATGTTGGTTACAACGAAGGGGGACAATTAACGGAAGCGGTGCGTCGTCGTCCTTATACGGTGGTGCTATTCGACGAAATCGAAAAAGCTCACCCCGATGTCTTCAATATGCTTCTGCAAATCCTTGAAGATGGACGTTTGACCGATGCCAAAGGTCGCACGGTGGACTTTAAAAATACCCTGTTGATTATGACCTCGAACATCGGTTCTAAAGTCATCGAGAAGGGTGGCGGTGGTTTAGGTTTCGAGTTTGCCGATAATCAAGCCGAGGCCCAGTATAATCGCATTCGATCGCTGGTTAATGAGGAATTAAAACAATATTTCCGTCCAGAATTCCTCAACCGTCTTGATGAGATTATTGTCTTCCGTCAACTCAATAAGGAAGAAGTCAAGGAAATCGCCGAAATCCTGCTCAAGGATGTGTTTAAACGTCTGACAGAACAAAATATTACTTTGTCTGTCACCGATAAGTTTAAAGAACGCTTGATCGAGGAAGGTTATAATCCGGCCTACGGCGCTCGTCCCTTACGTCGTGCGATTATGCGTCTGTTGGAAGATGTTCTGGCTGAGGAAATTCTCTCCGGACGGGTTTCCGATGGCGATACGGCCATGGTCGATATCGATGAGGAAGGTAAGGTGAAAGTAATTTCCGGTGAAAGACGTGAGTTAATCGCTCCCGTGATTGAATAACTTCTCACTGGAATTAGTTAAATAAAGGGTGGGCTTTTTGCTCACCTTTTCTCGTAAAGATAGGGGGAAAAAGTGCGATGAAAGTCTGGGTTGTGGGCTGTGTTTTGTTATTTTTGTTGGTGGAATTTTATCAGTGGGCCAAGGGGTTTATTTTGCCTTTACCTCTCTATATTTTTGCCGGAGCTTTATTATCGATCGCTTCTAATTATTCTCAAGATATGAGCAATTTATTTGCTAGAAATGAACAGGTTTATCAAACTGCTAGTTTAAGTGATATTCCCAATATTTTGACGGCAGAAACCGCAATTACCAGCCTAGAAGCGGCAGCATCGGAGGATGGTAAAAAGCTATTAAATTAGGCGGTTTTGTAGAATTGCCATGTCATAACTAACCTGAGTTCGGGATAAGCCGAAACCCTAATTTTACCTTAGCCAGTCAGCCCTATTCTTTCCTAGAATTCATGGCAAAACCTCCTTAACCCGAACTGAAGTTATCTACTCCCCGCGCAACTACCGAACCGGGTTTTTTGCATCGAGAATACATGAAGCATCTAAGAGGATAATATTTTTTGATTCGACAACCGAACAACTCTTGCTTAACTGGGATAAAACGAGGGGGGTTCCCGCTTGCAGTCTTTCTACCGCATCAGAAGTTACCGATCCAAAGGATTGAAGGCCAACTTTATCGATTGGGTAGTCTGGGGAAAAAGCGGAGCGATCGAGTAACCAAAAACGAATGTTATTTTTCTGGATAAAGTTCTGCACGGCAGTCAGATCGGGACTATATTGGGCCTCGATCAAGTCGATATATCTTTGGCGAAGTTTGTCATAGAATAACAAGTTATAGGGTTCTAAGGAGTCTCGGTGGACAAACACGGGACGCAGGGCAAAGGAGGGAATATTATCACCCTCTAGGGAGAGAGAAGCCACGAGACTATCTTTCGGCTGTTTAGCTAAAAACTGATAAAGCTCCGGTTCCTTTCCCGTAATATAGCTAACTTTTGGGAAAAAATAGTATTTTTTCAGAGAGAGCGGATACAGTAGTGCGGATACCGCAATAACGATGAGCATTATATAGGTTAAAAAAACTCTCGATAAGCAAACTTCTCTTGCGGGAAGTGTTTTTTTTCTATCTCTTCCGACAAAATAAACTAATCCTAATATTTGGATGACCATCAGTCCAGTGAGCAAGAGCGAACGAGTTCGATTGAAATAAAGAATCGGCAGGTAGGAATAAATCATTGCTACTTGAAGTAGGAGAAAGATAATGATGGTTATTCCACTTGCTATAGTCTTTTTCCCCCCCCATTCTAACAGTTTATCGATCAGCATCGATAAAGCGATTCCCCCCGCAATAGCGAAAACTATCCTTAGGCTATGTTCCGTGTATCTTTGCGGTAAATATAGCTTGAAGAGGACAGCGTGAGAGATTAGATAAAAGGCGATCGAGGAAAGCAAAATTTGTGGCAGGATAAATCCTGCGCTCGTGATTCGTTCCACTAGAGAAAAATGGGAGCGATAATAGAGGATAATCGGCAGGGCTAGTCCGAGTAGAATTTGAGGTGGTAAGAGGAAAAATTTTCTCTTGAAGGGGTTAAAAATACACCAATCTCTCGGGAAAAAACCACTATAATCATTACAGGTCCAAAAGGTCAGCGGCTCTCGATGAAAAAATCCGATTTTACCATCTTGTCCGAACTCTGACAAATTTCGAGCTTCCGCCAGAGAAACCATGGCTCCATAGTCACTACTTTTGAAAAGATATGTCAGTAAGATTAAAAATACAACCAGCAAGCTGACTATACAAAAAACAATCTCTTTTCGGTCTGTAGTCAAACGCAATCTTTGGTTATTCCAGGAGAAGAGACGGAGAACTAAGACTCCAGAAGCAACCAGAACCGAAGGAGGGTAAAAGAAAGCCAGTAAAATTAAAGAGAGTAAACAAGGAATCGTGGAAGAGCGAAGTAAGTAATAGATAAAGGCCAGAAAAAGAGGGTATAAAAAGCCTCTTGGGGTACCGGAACCTAAATCATCTTTTAACCACAGATTTTGATTGAGAAATAGTGTAGAGATAAATCCAGCCAAAGGTACGGGCAGAATTTGTAGGGAGACTCGATAGCAATAAATGGTAGATATTAAACCTAGGGCGATCGGTACGAGCTTATTAAAAACTATGGCGTTTATCCCCACCATTGACATCAATTTATAAAGACTCGCGAGACCCGAAGGAGTCAACCATTGATAATAGTTCATCAGGAAATCATCGGGAAAAAGCTCTGAATCAGAGAAGCGCATCATCCAAACGATAATACGGCGTGCGTCATCCTGAATGCTGTACTCGCTACCGAAAGCGATTTGTAAGAATAGGATACTGTACAAAATAGAGAATACGATGCTGAGACTGAACCAGAAGGTTCTGGAAAGCATCAATTCTCTTAGAGGAGTTAAATCTAAAAAATACGAGTTCTTTGTCTGCATAACTACCTTGACGTTTTATCCAAGTATTTTACATTTAATACCAGGGTGAGCGCATCTCAAACCCTATTGACAATTAGCCCCTTTTGTGATCTGCTTGCTGTGTGGGCATTTCAAGTGATACCAGTCAATCAGAATAGTTACGAAATCTTAACATTGGGTCGATTTTTGCTTAACAATTGAGATGGCAAATTCTCCTCAAATATGCCTGAATGTACCTCTGGGTAAGCAACTCACATAAAGTTCATTTTGTCAAGGATTGTTAAGATGCGCTTACCCTGTATTAGTCATTAATACGTCTAGCTAATAA
This sequence comes from Microcystis sp. M049S2, assembly GCF_020245625.1. Lineage (NCBI taxonomy): Bacteria > Bacillati > Cyanobacteriota > Cyanophyceae > Chroococcales > Microcystaceae > Microcystis > Microcystis sp. M049S2. The sequence goes on from NZ_JADBUN010000196.1 coordinate 7,221, forward strand.
TACTAAATTGGAAGGCATTCCCAGCGCCCAGATGGTTTCGACTCTAATACTGAAATTGTCTCCTAAAGCTTGTTTAGCTAAGTTTAATAATTCGGCTCTACCCAGTAGGTTTAAATTATCTTCCTTAGCCCAGAAGGATAACCCGACTATATTTAATAGAAACCGATGCCAAGATTTAGGTAACCAATGGATTAGGGGAAGTTTAGTATGAAATTCTAGCCAATGCCAACGATTGGGTGTAGTTAAGAATATTTTACTAGCAACTCTGGCACACTCTCGAATATGTTCAACCTGTAAATGAGTCGAACCACAATGTTCTAAAACTGCGCTAGAGGTGGCTACATCAAACTCACACTCCTTAGCAAGAATTGGGCGATGAAATCCATTGGGGCTTAAAATTTTGGCAAAAGGAAACACTTGGCTCAGGGAAGAAATGTCTTCTGGGGAAGAGAGGGCGACAGTTAACCCTGCTTCATGAAACCAGGGAATCATACAGTTACTGTCTATCCTCTCCACATCTGGAGTAGAACCAATATCAATAATACTTTCTCCTGCCCGTAAATCGAGTTTGTTCATAGCTAAATCAAACATCTTACGGCGAGCTTCTACACTTAAGCGTTCTTGAATCCCTGTTAACCAATGTCCACGATTAAAATAGTCAATGCCTTGATTCATAATATATTTGTTTACATAGTTGGGTATCTCGAAAAATTGATAGCCCAAGGACTGTTATAGTATAATAAGTAAGAACAGCAAGTCAAGCGAACAAATGCTCTTGCCAGAATCACCCAGGGTAAGAGCATCTCAATTAGGCTTGACAAAAGGCTTTCAGCACAGCCATCATATAGTTATTATCCATGGCCGTCCGTTTACTTTTTTGTGCCAGACTACGTCGGTAAGTGGATTCCTGGTTAAGAGCGTTAAGTGCTACTCGTCTCAAGAATGCAAAATTACGAGGGCTGTGACCAGAGCGAATCCGACATTTATCTTAATTAAAAGTAACATCTAAAATCCAATGAGCCTGATTTTCAATGCCCCAATGTTTACGAATAGCATTACCTATTTTTTGAGCATCAGCAGGGAGAGAACTGAGATAAAATTGGACTTCACAAGTGGTTTTATGACCAGGATGACGAACTCGTTTAACCATAGACCTCTTGCATAAATCCGAAAACAAACGATAGAAACAATAATGGGAGGGACTTTGAGTTAATTATTTATTAGTAGTTGATAATCTTCAAAAATGTTGCTGTACAAGGATCGACTTAAGACTTTTGCAAGAGGTCTCATGATAATACTTTGAAGTCCTAGCCATTGAGCTTGTTGATAAAGACCGCCGAAAACTTCTAAGGGTACAGCCCAACACCAACGTTTTTCGATACGATGAT
>NZ_JADBUN010000197.1:0-17946 GCF_020245625.1 Microcystis sp. M049S2
GATGATTAGCTTTAAGGGCGACAACGTAGTCAGCTTTTTTGGCTTGAATATGATTAATAATCGCCGTTTGAGTTCCCATAGCATCTAGGGTGATAATTGCCCCTTGAAGGTCTAACAGTTCTAGTAAAGCGGGAATAGCGGGAATCTCATTGGATTTATCTTCCACCTTGACTTGTCCTAAAACTAATTTCTGCTCCCCCGCCCAAGCCGTCACTAAATGCAAGGCTTTAATTCCTTGATTACGGTCGGAAGAACCTCTGAGACTTTTTAGTAATGGTTGTGTTGAAGGTCTCAACAATAAGCTCAAGGTAATAAAGCGATGTGGATACGGGTTTCGTAATTTTGAAAATTTTGAAATCTGGGTTCTTCTATCTTGTAACAAATCTATGAATTTAGCATACTAAACTCGGATGAATCTTTTTATTTTGCTACTCCTTATCATTCTTGGGAGAGGGGATTAAACGAGCCTACTAATGGACTGTTAAGACAATTCTTTCTCAAGGGAACGAAGTGGAAAATTGTTAAGCCAGAGCAGGTAGAAAGAGCCGTAAACTTAATTAACAATCGTCCTCGAAAATGTCTTGACTATCGTACCCCGAATGAGGTATTCTATGAAGGTATATCAGACAGTAATGCAATTCAGATTTGAATTGGCCGTTTTTAGGCAAAGGGAGACAGATATACCCCTATCCCTAGACACATAAAAGTGCGATGTCAAGAAAGAATTGTAATCATACCAAACCGGGGACTTTGCGATAGATAGAAACGGTCGATCCCCGAAATCCTACACTGGTAAATTCTACCTCATCTCCCGCTTCATAGATCTGTTCTTGCCAAACTCCCGAATCCTCGCGACGGTGACATTCAATTTTCATCTGATTTTGATGAATAAGAATATATTCTTTTAAGGTAGGACAGGTTTGATAATCCCTAAATTTATCACCCCTATCAAAGGATTCCGTCGATTTCGATAATACTTCAATAATCAGAACGGGATAAAGAATAAAATCATCGGTATTGTTAATCTCTCTCTCGTCACAAACCACCGCAATATCGGGATAATAATAACAATTTGCCTCCTCTAACCGGACTTTGATATCGGAAGTGAGAACAAGACAGGGACTATCATCGAGATGGATACTCAATAAAGTAGCTAGATTTGTATTTAAGACAATATGCGGCTTTTTTGCCCCTACCATCGCATAAATCCGTCCTTTTCGGTACTCATGCTTGATCGGACTGACTCTTTCCCCTTCTAGATACACTTCTGGAGAGACATAAAAAAAATTAGGATTCGTCACCATGGTCCTCATGCTCCCTATTCTCGAATAACTAAATTATAGCCTTTGGGAATCATCGCTCTTGGACTCAATCTCGCTAGACTTATAGATCAATGATTGTCACTTGTAATATTTGTATTACAGTTATGTGACAGAATAGAGATAACGACCCTTAAAGGGACGTTATTTAGGAATGAATCCCGAAAACGATTGATATCCATAGGTTTGCCAGAATGTCCAACGCTAAAAGTTACAAAGATACCGTTAATTTGCCTCAAACTGACTTTGATATGCGAGCAAATGCCAGCAAACGTGAGCCAGAAATCCAGAAATTCTGGCAAGATGAGCAAATATACGAGAAATTAGCGCAAAATAACCCCAAAGAATTATTTATTCTCCACGATGGTCCTCCCTACGCTAACGGATCCCTGCATATCGGTCATGCTTTAAATAAAATTCTCAAAGACATTATCAATAAATATAAACTGCTGCAAGGTTACAAAGTGCGCTATGTGCCGGGTTGGGATTGTCACGGGTTGCCGATCGAACTAAAGGTTTTACAAAGTCTCAAAAGCTCGGAAAAAGAGGGTCTAACCCCTTTGAAATTACGTCAGAAAGCCCATGATTTTGCCCTTCAAACGCAAAAAGAACAGTGTGAAGGTTTCAAAAGGTATGGAGTCTGGGGAGACTGGGAAAATCCCTATTTAACCCTACAACCGGAATACGAGGCCGCTCAAATTGCCGTATTCGGAAAAATGGCCCTAAAAGGTTATATTTATCGGGGACTAAAACCGGTTCACTGGAGTCCTAGTTCTCAAACCGCTTTAGCTGAGGCAGAATTAGAATATCCCGAAGGTCACACTTCCCGCAGTGTCTATGTTGCTTTCCCGATCACATCAGTTTCAACCCCGGTTTTAACGCCATTTTTGCCTAATTTATCCGTGGCTATCTGGACGACTACCCCTTGGACTTTACCCGGGAATTTGGCCGTCGCATTAAACCCAGAATTAAACTATTCAGTGGTGGAAACCAGCGAGTCTAATTATCTAATTGTAGCGACGGATTTAGTCGAAAAATTGGCCGACACTTTTAACAGGACTTTGACGATTAAAGCAACGGTTAAAGGTCTGGAATTAGAACATACTAAATATCGTCATCCTTTGTTTGACAGAGAAAGTGCGATTCTCATTGGTGGGGATTATGTCACCACCGATTCCGGCACCGGATTAGTTCATACTGCACCTGGCCATGGTCAGGAGGATTATATCGTCGGCCAACGTTACGGTTTACCGATACTTTCCCCCGTGGATGATAAGGGAAATTTTACCGCAGAAGCGGGACAATTTGCGGGTTTAAATGTCTTGAAAGATGCTAATGAAGCAATCATTTTAGCACTGACAGAAAAAGGGGCCTTACTCAAAGAAGAAGCATATCAGCATAAATATCCCTACGATTGGAGAACCAAAAAACCGACAATTTTCCGCGCAACGGAACAATGGTTTGCTTCTGTGGAAGGATTCCGGGAATTAGCTTTAGAAGCAATTGATTCGGTGCGTTGGATTCCTGCAACAGGGAAGAATCGCATCACTTCTATGGTTAGTGAAAGAAGCGATTGGTGTATCTCTCGTCAGCGCAGTTGGGGGGTTCCTATTCCTGTTTTTTATGACGAAGAAACAAATGAACCTCTGTTAACCGAGGAGACGATTAATCACGTTCAAGCTATCTTCGCAGTCAAGGGTTCTAATGCTTGGTGGGAGTTATCCGTAGAGGAATTGTTACCTCCCAGTTATCGCGATAATGGTCGCAGTTATCGCAAGGGAATGGATACTATGGATGTGTGGTTTGATTCTGGTTCTAGTTGGAATGCGGTGGCTAATGCTCGACCAGAATTAAGTTATCCTGCGGATATGTATCTAGAAGGATCGGATCAGCATCGGGGATGGTTTCAATCGAGTTTATTAACCAGTGTCGCTGCTAATGGTATTGCTCCCTATAAAACGGTGTTAACTCACGGTTTTGTTTTGGATGAGCAGGGACGAAAAATGAGTAAATCTCTGGGTAATGTCATCGATCCCAATGTGATCATTAATGGTGGTAAAGACCAGAAAAAAGAACCCGCTTATGGGGTAGATGTGATTCGGTTATGGGTGTCCTCGGTGGACTATACCAATGATGTGAATATCGGTCAAAATATTCTTAAACAGTTGGTAGATATCCGTAATAAAATCCGTAATACTGCCAGGTTTTTACTGGGGAGTTTAAATGATTTTGATCCCGTTAAAGATGCGGTAGCTTATGAAGATCTACCGGAGATCGATCGCTATATGTTACATCGTATCTCGGAAGTGTTTACGGAAGTAACGGCAGCTTTTGAAAGTTTCCAATTCTTCCGCTTTTTCCAGACGGTACAGAATTTTTGTGTTGTCGATTTATCTAACTTTTATATCGACATCGCTAAGGATCGTTTATACATTTCTGATCCTAATTCTTTCCGTCGTCGCAGTTGTCAAACAGTTTATGCTATTGCTTTAGAAAATCTCGCTAAAGCGATCGCTCCTGTCCTGTCTCATCTAGCGGAAGATATCTGGCAATTTCTCCCCTACAAAACTCCTTATTTATCAGTATTTGAGTCAGGATGGCTAAACATCGATCCTGCTTGGAATAATCGCGAATTGGCCGATAAATGGGCGAAATTCCGGCAGCTACGCACCGAAGTTAATAAGGTGATGGAAACTGCCAGAAATGATAAGGCGATCGGTGCTTCTTTAGAGGCAAAAGTTTTACTTTATGTTCCCGATGAAACCTTACAACAGGAGTTAGAATTATTCAACAATTGTGATAGTTTAACGGGGAATAAAGTCGATGAATTGCGTTATCTATTTCTCTCTTCTCAAGTGGAATTAGTCAGTGATATTAGCGCGATTCAAACCGCAGAATATAAAGGAGAATCGGACTTTGTTTCGGTGGGAATTGTCAAAGCAGACGGCGAAAAATGCGATCGCTGTTGGAATTATTCCACTCAAGTGGGAAAATTTGCCGATGATCCCACTATTTGCGAGCGCTGTAATGCCGCTTTAAAAGGAGAGTTCTAAGCTAAATTAAAAGGGTGCTTTATTGTCTAATAAAGTACCCTTTTAACTGTGAAAATTTTATAGATATTAGGAGGGATAAAAATTATGGTTAATTATCTCAGTCAAGAAGAGAAATTACTAGCAGCCGAAGAAGAAAAGTATCTAGAGGAAGAAGATGATGTGGATTTTCCTCCTGTAGATATTATTGCTTACAATGAGCAGCGATCCTGCTCTGATCTAGTTAGAATGTATCAAAAAAAACAATTGGTTATCGATCCAGATTTTCAAAGAGATGTGGTGTGGACTGATCCACAACAAACTCGTTTTATTGATAGTTTAATGAAACAGTTACCGATTCCTAGTATGTGTATTAGTCTTGACTATAAGACAGATAAACGCTATATCATCGATGGATTACAACGAATTAATACCATCGTCAAATTTTTAACTACTGAAGATTGGAAGCTATCAAAATTACCCGATGTAGATTCGTCTATTTCTGGAAGAACAGTTGAGGAAATAAAAACTCAGCATGAAGAATTATATGAACGCGTAGAAAATATGACTATTCCCATCACGGTGATTCGCTATGACTCCAGCAAAAAAGCTCATAATAATTATATTTTTACCATTTTCCATCGCTTAAATACCGGTGGAGTAAAACTCAATAATCAGGAGATCAGAAATTGTATCTATAATGGCGAGTTTAATAGTTTTTTAAAAAAATGCGCTCAATATGAAAACTGGCTTTTGCTGATGGATCGAGAGCAGCAAAAAGCATCTCGATTTGGAGATGAAGAATTAGTGCTTCGTTTCTTTGCTTTTTATGATGAATACCAGAACTACAAGGGGAAATTGACCAGATTTTTAAATGATTATATGTATAAACATAGATTTGCTCACGCAGATTTTATTCAAGATAAAGATGAATTATTTAAGCAAACCGTTGACTTGATTTATGATAAAATCTTCAAAGAGGAACCTCTCAAAACCAGTAAAGTTATTGCTGAGGGAATTCTTTTAGGAGTTGCCAAGAATTTAGATACTTTAGTCAATCTCTCCAATGGTGAATTACAAGACAAGTATTCTAGATTAATAAAATCTGAACCATTTTTGACTAAAAATTTAGCTAGTGGTATGTATCGAAAAGATAAGGCTTTAGAGAGAATTAATACATCTATCAAAATTTTTTCATCTACTGGTAATGATTACTAAAAGTTATTTATTCAAGACGCTAAACAGGCTTGATAAACTCTATAATGACTCTACAACTGATGATAAAAAAATTTTTTATTCTAAACTAGCTCTTATAGAATTATGTGGCTGGATCGAGGAAACTATGGATGATATAGTTTTAAGATGTGCTAAACGATGCTTAAAGTCCGAAGCTAACAAAAAATTCATCGATAAGACTATTAGTGGTACTCATAGTTTTGAATATGAAGCTTTTAGAAAAATGTTGATGATAGTTATTGGTTTAGCAACATTAGAAAAAATCGAAAAAAAGTTAGAAAAAACCGGTAAAATTAGTGCTTTAAAAGGTGATCTTGTTAATCTAAAGAAAAGTCGCAATCGAGCGGCTCATACTCATACTAAAGGTACTTTGAGAACCTATGACGCTCCTTCTAAAACTCAACATGATTTTGATAGAATATATGCTTTGTTAACAGAGTTAGATGCAGAATTGCAGCGTCATAAGTGTTGACTTATTTCTCGTACAATCGCTTTTAGCGCACCTTCGACAAAGACAATCAGTCAAAATTAAATCCCCTAACCGGCGAAAATTAACTGCAAGCGATCGAAAAACTGGGAAAATATTCAATTGATTCAATGTCATCTTTTTTAACTATCCTGCCCATGAATAATCAGGTCATTCGTACTGATAAAGCTCCGGCCCCTGTGGGTCCCTATAATCAAGCGATCGCCGCTCCTGGTCCTTTTCTCTTTGTTGCGGGACAAATTCCCCTGGATCCCGTCACGGGTGAAATCGTCTCCGGGGAAATTAGCGCCCAAACCGAACAAGTTATGGCCAATCTAGAGGGCATTTTAACCGCTGCTGGGGCTAATTGGTCAAATGTGGTGAAAACTACCGTCTTTCTGTCGGATTTAGCCAATTTCGGGGCGATGAATCAAGTTTATGCCCGTTATTTCCCCCCGGAAACTGCCCCGGCCCGGGCCTGTGTGGAGGTGGCCCGTCTTCCCAAAGATGTGCTAGTGGAAATAGAATGTATTGCCGCTTTAGCCTAAAAATCAAGGTGGGCATTGCCCACCCTAAGGGAATCTCTCTCTAGACCACCAAAGCTTCTAGAATCGTCTTATTGTAGATAATTCGCCCTACAGTAGTACGCACATACTGAGAAATTATCTCACCATCCTTCTCGCGGGTTTTGCGCTCCCGATAATATTTCCAGATGCTGCCATCGGGGAGAGTTTCCGTTTCTAGGACTTCCTCATCGGGTTTATTGGTTTTCACCTTTTCTCCGACCGGTAAACGCAACCACACAGAAGCGTGTAGATCCACCAATCCCTGATCGAAAGAGCGAATAGCGTCATCCATGCTGGCGAAATAACGACCCCCACCCTTTTGGGCCTTGGGATTTTCGGCCGTGAGATAATAACAACCCAAAACCATATCCTGAGAAGGGGCAACAATCGGGCGACCGGTCGCCGGTGAGAGAATATTATGACAAGCTAACATCAATAAGCGCGCTTCCGATTGTGCTTCCAGGGAGAGGGGAATATGTACGGCCATTTGGTCCCCGTCAAAGTCAGCGTTAAAAGCGGGACAGACGAGGGGATGTAACTGAATCGCCCGGCCCTCCACCAGTATCGGTTCAAACGCTTGAATGCCCAAACGGTGCAGGGTAGGAGCGCGGTTTAACATCACCGGGTGTCCCGTGATCACTTCATCCAAGACGTGCCAAACATTGGCATCCCCCCGTTGGATCATTTTCTTGGCTGCCTTGATATTATTGACGATGCCTAATTTAATTAAACGATGGATAACGAAGGGTTGGAACAATTCGATCGCCATTTCCCGGGGTAAACCGCATTGATAGATCTTCAACTTCGGACCGACAACGATAACCGAACGTCCCGAATAGTCAACCCGTTTACCGAGGAGATTTTGACGGAAACGCCCCTGTTTACCCTCGATAATATCCGATAAAGACTTCAGGGCGCGATTATTGGCCCCCACCACCGTGCGACCGCGACGACCGTTATCAATTAAAGCATCGACGGCCTCCTGTAACATCCGTTTTTCATTGCGGACGATAATTTCGGGAGCGAGAATTTCTTGCAGACGGGATAAACGGTTATTGCGGTTAATCACCCGACGGTAGAGATCGTTCAGGTCAGAGGTGGCAAAACGGCCGCCGTCCAACTGCACCATCGGGCGTAAATCGGGAGGAATCACGGGAATTACGCTTAAAACCATCCATTCTGCCTGAGAACCCGTGGCGATAAAGTTATCGATTACCCGGAGACGTTTAATTAATTTTGCCCGTTTTTGCCCTTTACTTTCGACAATTTCTGTCCGCAGTCTTTCCGCTTCTTCTTCCAGGTTAATTTCCTGTAATAGTCTTTGGATAGCCTCGGCCCCGATACCCACTTCAATACCGACTAATTCCGAGTCCTCCGCGTAGATTTCTTCTTCGATCTCTAACCATTGATCTTCGCTGAGGAGTTGTTTATAACTAAGATTGCCGGCATTGCCCGGATCGAGAACCACATAGGCATTAAAATAGACGATCTGCTCCACGTCCCGCAGGGGCATATCGAGCAGGATACTGAGATAACTGGGAATACCTTTGAGATACCAAACGTGGGTGACGGGGGCAGCTAATTTGATAAAACCCATGCGATGACGACGTACCCGCGACTCGGTGACTTCCACCCCGCAACGTTCACAGACAATTCCCCGGTGACGGACGCGTTTGTATTTACCGCACCAACATTCCCAATCCTTCGAGGGGCCAAAAATTTTCTCGCAGAATAACCCATCCATTTCCGGTTTGAGAGTCCGATAGTTGATCGTTTCTGGTTTGGTTACTTCTCCGACGACTTGACCGTTAGGCAGGTTTCTTTCTCCCCATTGCCGAATTCTTTCGGGGGACGCTAAACCGATTTTGACGTAATCAAATCTTTGATCTGTTGGAGTCTTCATTCTGAATTTTTTACTATGGGTAATGATTCTGGGATAAGCGATCGCTCGCGCGTTCTCGATGCCCCGATGACAACTATTAGGCAGAAACGACGGTTAACTCAGTCACTTTTTCTTGGGGTCAAACTGGCCCGATCGAGTCCGGGACATTACATTATACAATTTTTCTAGTTCGATCGACCATTAAGTGATATTTTCCCAGATGGTGATGCTGCCGTCGGCCGCAGCCGCTGCTAGGTGACAATAGTCGGGGCTGAGAACTAAACTGGAGATCGGCGATGATCGCTCATTGGTGGCGCTGAGAGTTGCGATCGCCTGTTGAGAATTGGCTAACCAGATTTTAATTTCTCCGTCGGTTCCCCCGGTAAATAACCACTGACCCTGCTCTGCGAATACCAAGCTTGTCACCTGACCATTATGGGCATTAATCACCCGAATTGGCGCAAAATGACCGCTTTTCTCCGGGTTGTATTGCCAGATTTTCACCGTCCCATCCACACAACCGGCGGCAATAATCTGACTATCGGCAGCGATCGCCAGACTCTGCACCGAAGAAACGTTACCGGATAGGACGGCGATTTTTGCTCCCGATCCCAATTGCCAGAGGGTGACAGTGCCATCACCCCCAGCTGCGGCGATAAAATCTTGATTAGGAGCCACTGCTAGGGCATAAATTGCCCCTAGACTGTCATAGGAGCTAAATTCTTCGTTTTCCTGCTCTAAATTCCACTGTTTTAGGGTTTGATCGTAACTACCGCTAACCAAAAAATGCCAACGGGGGGCAAAATCTAGGCCGTGAATCGAACCGAGATGACCGAGGAAAATTTGATTTAATTCCAGATTACTGGCATCCCTGGCTAAAGTCCATAATTTAACGGTTTGATCGAATCCTCCCGTCGCTAGATGATAATCGCCGTTTCCGGTCACTGCTAGGGCTAAAATGCCCTGATCATGAGCTTCCACCGTATTAATCAGGGTTCCTCTCGCAAAATCCCAGATTTTTAGGGTACGATCCCAACTAACGCTAATTAAAAACCGTTGATCCTCGGTAATTGCGATCGCTGTAATCATTTCCCGATGGGCGCTCAGACGGCGATAATAGTGCCAATGGGGGATAGGGACGGGGGGGGAAGTGGGAGTTAAATTAAGGGCGGGTAGGGTGATTTGTGGCTCATTTTCCGCTTTTATGGCGTTAATATCCGCCGATTCTTCGTTAATCGGCAAAATCTCTCTTTGTAAGCGACTGTAGGATTTTTCCAGATGTTCGATGCGTTCCAGCAGCCCGTTACGGTTGATATATTGAATAATTTGATTGTAGGACTGTTCGAGGGTGAGAATATTCTCCTCTAATTCTGCGATCTCGCGTAGCGAGCGCGTTGCGACCGCACGGGCGTTATCGCTGGCCACCGAGGGAGTGAGGGACTGTATTTGGGCCGATAAAGCTTCTTTTTCTTCTTCCCACTGCTCCTGTAAATGACCGGTTATCTCGGTTAAGCGTTGAAGTTGCCTGGTTCTTTCTCGGAGACGATTGAGAATATTCAACCCGAAAGTCACGACTAGGAGGAACAAAGGCAAAAACCCCGCACCCATGGCGATAAGGGTAAGCAGGGTTAATCCTAGGGCGATATATTCCGCTAATTCTAGCCCATGGAGGCGATGGTCGGTCATTTTGCAGTTACCGGTAAAGGGATTTTGATCATCTCCTGATTTCAGACTCATGGTAACGCTAATTGCCGCCTTGGGATTGACTAAAATTAATTTTTAAGCAGGAATTAAGACTTTTTCCTTAGTTTCTATCGGTGCGGTTAAAGCGGATTCTAAATCGGCCTTCCCTAGTCTTGCTTCCAAAATTTTCAGCACTTCCCGTCCAAAATCATCGGGATTTTGTCGCCATGCTTGCAGACAAACTTCGCCAAAGAATGACCCCAAAGGTTCGGGATTCCAGAGCAGTTTTTTGGCTGTCCAGGGCATTAAACTCATGGGATCGTAGTCGGGTTTAATAATTTCTTTTTTGAAGGCGTATTCTTCTAGATGGGTGTGGGGTTGTAGCCCGATAAAAAAGATGGCTGGTTCCACTTTATCGACTCCAAAAATATTTTCTAATTCCCGATGATAGGCGATGGTTTGACGAATGGTTTCTAGGGTTTCATCAATAACATTAAAAGAATAATTTACCGAAACCAGATCATTAAAACCTGCCGCTTTTAAGTCTCGACAATTTTGCAGAACTGTCCGTAAATTATAGCCCATACGCATCTTGCGTACTAATTCCTGAGAACCACTGGTGATGCCAATTTCAAAGTAATTCATTCCTGTTTTTACCATTAAATCGCACAGTTTCGGTGTGAGATTATCGGCGCGAATATAGGCAGCCCAATGGATATCTTTCATCCCAGCAGCGAGGATTTTTTCTAATAGTTCTTCTACATCGTTGATAAATTTTCTGGCGGGGATAAATTGGGCATCGGTAAACCAGAAATTGCGAATGCCGCGGTCGTATAATTGACGTATTTCCTTAACTACTTCATCGGCGGGATTAATGCGTACTTGTTTCCCTTCGACAACGGTATAGATGCAGTAGCAGCAGTTATGGGGACAGCCGCGCTTGGTTTGTACCCCGATATAAAAGTCGTTTTCTTGGAAATAGTAGGAAAATTCCGGCCAAATACTGGCGATATAATCGTAGTTACAAGCGGATTTTTCTAAGGGGGTGGGGGATTCGTGGATTAAACGCGGCCGGGGTGTGGTTTCTCCGACGACATAACAACGTTCATCGCTAAAGTCCCGGCCGGAGAGGAATTTTTCTAGCAGGGTTTCCCCTTCTCCTACTGATACAATTGTTCCTGTGGGCAGTTTGGTTTTTAGTTGTTCGTAGAAAACACTGACGGCACCACCCCCGACGATAACTCGCGCTTCGGGATGGTATTTTCTGGCCCGCTGCAACCCTCGGCGAATTAGTCCCTGATTGCGCCATAATTCGCCGTAGTAGGCGCTTGTCACCTTCAAACCTCCTAAAGCACCTCGCAGCTTGATTAGGGGGTTTTTAGCGTAGTAAAATTCAAAGGCGTTTTGCAGGGGATTACCACCGCGACCACCGACGGGGGCATATATTTGGATATCTCGCCAGGAGAATACTAGCAGGGTGGGCCGAAATTCGTCAACACAGCGATCGAGTGCTTGGTTAAAGTCTAAGGGTGGGACTGCACCAAGGTCAAAAATCCTTTGTTCGATGTCGGGGAATAGTTTATGAACGTGGTCGGAAAGGTAAACCACACCGATGGGGAAAATGGGGTTACAGGGGAGTCTAACGTAGAGGATGCGTTGTGCTTGCGGTTGAGTCATGAGATTTCTGAATGGGACGAGGACGCATTCTGAGTAATCTTAATATAACTTAACTTTGTCCGGCTTGTCTGGCAGTTATCAGTTATCAGTTATCAGTTATCAGATGTGAGTTTTCAGTTCACTGTTTACTGTTTACTGTTTACTCAAAAGCTTCCCACTTCCCCACTTCCCCACTTCCCCACACCCTACACCCTACACCCCACACCCTACACCCTACACCCTACACCCCACACCCCACACCCTACACCCCACACCCTACACCCCACACCCTACACCCCACACCCCACACCCCACACCCCACACCCTACACCCTACACCCCACACCCTACACCCCACACCCCACACCCCACACCCCACACCCTACACCCTACTTGCGTCTAAGGTTAAACTTTAATTCCTAGTACCTGTGTATGGGTTCCCCGCGCTTGGGTGACACCGATGGTTCTTTCCGATGCTTCAATCATGGGACGACGCAAACTAACGACAATAAACTGCGCTTGTTGTGCTTGTTTTTGAATCATTTTGGCCAATTTCTCCACATTTGCCCCATCTAAAAACATATCCACTTCATCAAAGGCATAAAAGGGAGAAGGACGATATCTTTGTAGGGAAAAAATAAAGCTTAAAGCGGTTAAAGATTTCTCACCTCCAGACATGGAACTTAATCGCTGTACGGGTTTTCCTTTGGGATGTGCCACCAGATTTAAGCCACCATTAAAGGGATCATTTTCGTCTTCTAGTTGCAAGTAACCATCGCCATCAGACAGGGTGGCAAATATGGTCTTAAAGTTTTCGTTAACGGCAGTAAATGCTTCCTGAAAAGCATTAAATCTGAGGGTGGTAAAGTTTTCTATCCGCAAAAGTAGTTCGGTTCTTTCTCCTTCTAGAGTTTGCAGTTTTTCTGATAGTTCATCTAATCTCTCTTTAGTTTTTTGGTATTCTTCTAAAGCTAACATATTCACAGGTTCTAAAGCTGCCAATTTCTTTTGTAACTGCCGAATATCGCTTTGAATTTTCTCGAAATCTCGCTCGCTTTCAGGAATTTCGGGCAAGGGATTGGGTAAGTCGCTTTCTAGTTGACTAATTTCTGTCTGTAAAGTGGTTAGTAATGCTTGTCTTTCCTCTTGATTGTTGACCAACTTTTCTGATTGCCAGATAGCCTGTTGTTGTTGGTTTTGTTGTTGTCGCAAAACTGTCTCTAATTGGTCTCTTTTTTGCTTGGTTTCCCCTATTTGTCGGGATAATTGCTGTAAACCTTGATTGATTTCTAAAATATGGTGATCAAGTTTTTCTATCTCCAGATTACCGATATTTCTCTGATTAACTGCATCGGTGATTATTTTCTCAATCTCGGTAATTCTATCCGCAGACTCTTGACTTTTTTCCTCTAGTCTGATCTGTTGATTTTGTAGGTCTTTTAACTGTTCGCGGACTGTAGCGAGGTGATTTTCTTGGGTTTGTAACTCTAATTCTTGAGCGCGAATTATTCCCTGTACCTGTTGCCATTCGCTATGGGTATGATTGGCCTCTAAAGCAGTTAATTTTTCCTGTTCTTGCTGTAAAGATAACTCTAACTCAGGAATTTCTCCGGTTAATATTTCTAAACGTTGACGAGAAATAGTAATTTCCTCTTGCTGGCCCGATAATTGACGGGTTAAATCCTCTTTTTCTGTGGTTAAACGTTCTAAATCCTTGCTTAATTGTTGTAGAGATAATTGATTTTCCCGATGACTTTGACGGGTTTCGGTTAACTGTTGGGTTAACTGACTGATAAGATGATTAACTTGGGTGATTTTTTCTTCGTTGCGGGTAAGAATGCGATCGATTTCTGCTAATCTTTCCCGTAGAGATTCCACTTCACTAGACTCCTTAGGAGAAATTTTACCAAAACGCAGCCCCGATCGCGTCGGTTGGCTGCCTCCGGTCATAGCACCAGTCATCTCTAATAACTCGCCATCCAAAGTAACGATGCGATATTGATTGATATAATAACGGGCAGAATCTATATCCTCGAAAACCACGGTACTGCCAAAAATATAGTTAAAAACCTCCCGATACTGGGGTTGAAACTTAACCAAATTCACCGCTAAATCCAGATAACCCCGCGCATGACGCAGAGAGGAAATATCTTGGGGACGGGGAGGACGAATTTTATTCAGGGGTAAAAAAGTGGCCCTACCGATGCGACGCTGTTTTAGCAAGGCAATTCCGGCAGCCGCAACGCTATCATCTTGGACGACTACATGACCTAAACGACCTCCGGCGGCGATTTCAAGAGCAATTTGATAACGTTCCTCTACTTCGCCCAATTGTGCCACTAATCCGCAGATTCCGGGCAAATCTGACTGTAATAATATTTGAGTAGCATAGGTTCCCTGGGCCTCCTGTTGCGCTTGCTTAGTCGCTTCCAGTTTATCTAATTCCCTCTGTTTGTCCCGTTGTTCTTTTAGCAGACGTTTTTGGGTGTCCTGACTGATAACGCGATTTTGTTCAGCAATGGTGAGTTTTTGGGCTAAATTTTGGATATCTGGTTCCGATTGATTAATTTTTTGTAATATTTCTTGACTTTCTTCTGTTTTTGTGCCAATAACTTGCTCTAATTCTTGCAGACGTTGACCAGCTTCTACTATATTAGTTTGCAATCGATCGCATCTTTCGGTCAATTGGGCCCGTTGGCTACGGTAGGGGTTTAATTGTTCCTGAAGACGGGTAATATTGCGGGAAAGGTCACTTTGTTCTTTTACCCAAGCTTCTGACGCTTCTGCGAGACTACTTGCTTGCAGACGATGGGTTTCTAGGGTTTCCCTTGCGGTTTGGGTTGTCAGTAGGAGATTGGGTAAAATTTCAGTTTCTAAACGGCTTTTTTGGGCAGTAATCTGGTTTAATTCGCGATTATAGCGATTAATTTCCTCTAAAAGTCTGGTTTTCTGTGCCTGAGATTCTTTTTCGAGGTTTTCTAACTCTTTTTGTCGTTGTTGCTGTTGTTGTCGTTTGGCCTGTTGACTCGCTAATCGGGAAGTTAGGGACAGGTGTTCATCTTCCCCAAAAGCTTTAACCTGTTGATTGAGTTTCTCTAATTCTTGACTATTTTGGGCGATTTGTTTGGATAAATTGGCGATAGTCTCCGTTAAAACCTGTTTTTCCCTTTCCCCAGCTTGAATTTGTTCTTTTACTTGCTGGCAGCGCTGCTGGAGATTTTGCCAATGGAGGACAATTTCCCATTGTTGTTTTTCTTGGACTTGGGCCTTGAGTTTTTGGTATTTTTCGGCTTTAATGCGATCGAGTGCTAATTTCTCCAGAGATTTTTGCAATTCTGTGGCAATAATTTGGCAGCGTTCTTCCCTTTCTTTAACCGAATCGATATTCTCCTTAGTTTTCTCAATTTTGCGGTCAAATTCGGCTACTCCTGCCAATTCGTCGATAATTTCTCGTCTTTCCTTGGCATTCATGCTGATAATTCGGGTTACGTCCCCCTGTAACACCACGTTGTACCCTTCGGGATAGATGCGTAAACGGTTTAATTGGTCGTGAAGTTCGCTAACCGTACAGGTTTCCCCATTGATATAGTAGGTAGAAGTATAGCTGCCACCCTTAGCCACTTTTAAGCGTCGGGAAACCGTCCAATCCCTATCGGTTGCGTCAGGAATATCGGCAATATCAAAAGTCACCGAAACACTCGCTTCTGAGCTATGACGTTGACTGTTATAGCTGTGATTGACTAAATCCGGTAATCTTTCGGCCCGCATTCCCTTGGAAGTAGCTAATCCCAAGCAAAATAGCAATGCGTCAAGGATATTCGACTTTCCCGAACCATTTGGACCAGAAACCACCGTAAACCCCGGTAAAAAGGGTATAGGAGTCGTTCCCCCGAAGGATTTGAAGTGTGAGAGTTCGACCTTTTTGATGTAAACCATGGCAATAAGCAAAAAGTAGGCAAGCTATCAGCTGTCAGCTGGAATCGATAAGGGATAACTCCGGTTTATCCTTGACAATATCCTCAGACTTGACCGGAGATGAGTTTGATTAGTTGCGTAGTTGGAAAATTTTATGACAACACCCTTATAGAAAAATATAGCTGATAGCCCCCTTAGATGGCTTGAATCCATTCCTTGACTTGGTACTCTGTCCAGATGCCATTTTGCCAGTAGGGATCCGCTTCGATTAATTCTCGCACTTCTGACTCGCTGGCTGCCTGATAAATTGCGAAAACTTGGCTTAAATCTGCCGTTGGTCCGATAGTAACGAGAATTCCCCGTTCTTTCTGTTGATTTAATCCCTCTAGATGCGCTTGACGATAGGGTGCGCGTTTTTCCAGCACATTTTCACAATAACTACCCCAGACAACAAATTTCGGCATATTTGACCTGTACTCTCTTGATCTGTTGCTATTTTACGATCGAATCGTCAATCAGACTAAATCGCTATGGAAAAGTGGCAAGTGGTAGGTTTTTCGGTTATCAGTCAACAGTCATCAGTGAACTGAACAGTCAAATCTGATAAGTAATAACTGCAATAGTTAATTTTTGTAAAAAGTAGTTGACAAATTGCCAGTGCTTTAAAGTGGGATTTACGTCACTTAACTTCTTGTTAATAGCCTAAACTTCTATGGTTACTATTGAAATTATTCAATAGACTGGGGCTGTTAAGTCAAAGTTGCGATATTAAAGGAGGTAACGATATGAACGTAATTATCGAGTGGAATGACGTTTTTTTAGAAACTATTCGGAAAATTGGTGGCGGTCCGACACCGATTGCCCGGGCGGGGGCGATGTTACAGGTGGCGATGTTTAACGCCATTAATGCCCTTTCGGGGAATTTATACAGTCCCTATCCTAGCAATTTAAAGTTAAAGCCTGATCCCGGTACTTCTCCTGAAATAGCGGCGGTTTATGCGGCCCATCGTATTCTTAGCCGGATTTATGTCAATCTGACCATGACTTTTAATACTGCTTTGGATACATCCCTGCAAAGATTAAACGTGGTTAAGATGTCCGATGCCGATACCAAAGGTAAAACCTTTGGGCAGGCCGTGGCCGATTCCATTCTCACCCTGCGTCAGAATGACGGTTCTGACCAACCTCCCCTGTATAAACCGGGTAATCAGCCGGGGGATTGGCGACCGACAGGATCCGGGGATGCGGTTGCCCCCCAATGGCCGGACGTGACTCCCTTTGTCATGACTTCTGGGAGTCAATTTCGGCCGCCCTTTCCGGGTAACTATGCTAATAAAATCGACCTTCTCCGTAGTCCTGAATATGCGGCCCAGTTTAACGAAGTCAAACTGTTAGGGGCGGCCAATTCCCCTGCGCGTACTGCTGCACAGACTAGAATTGCCTTTTTCTGGGCGAATGATGTGGATGGAACCTATAAACCCCCTGGTCATCTGTTCCGCATTACCCAAATTGTTGCCCAACAAAGAAATTTATCTCTACTGGAAACAGCGCGTTTATTTGCCCTAGTGGGTTTAGTCATGGGTGATGCCGCTATTGTGGCGTGGGATGCTAAGTACCGGCTGCCGATTAATCTCTGGCGACCGGAAACAGCGATCCGTCTGGCCGATCAAGATGGTAATCTTTTAACCGAAGCTGATCCCAATTGGCAACCCCTATCAATTAATACCGCTGGTCAGCGTTTTAGTCCCGCTTTCCCTGCCTATGTTTCTGGTCATGCCACTTTTGGGGCGGCCCACGCTGGGATTATGCGTAATTTCTTTGGTACTGATAACGTCACTTTTACCGCCGACACGGACGATCCTAACGCCGAGGGGATTAAACGCACCTATAATAGTTTTAGTTCGGCGGCTTTGGAAAATGGTCGCAGCCGTGTTTATCTGGGAGTTCACTTTCAATGGGACGGTGACCACGGTTTCTGGTCGGGTACACAGTTGGCTGATTTTGTCTATGCCAAAGTTTTACAGAAAGTTTAGGTAGGGCTTGCTGAATAAATCTAAAAACCTTGTTGGATAAGGCTTTTAGACTTTTTTTCCCTCAAAAAGTGCCGACCATTGGAGGGATCGGGGGTAGAATTCAGGTACTTTTTCCCTGAAAATTAGGTAACTGACTACCTCAAAATCGGTAAAACCCTACAC
>NZ_JADBUN010000198.1:0-17838 GCF_020245625.1 Microcystis sp. M049S2
CCTTGTTTATAGAGCAAAATCAGGGAGGGTTGGGATATTCCCCCGATAGCTGATGGATCACTGCTATAGACAATTTCAAAAGCTTCTACTTAAAGTATAAAACACTGGAGATACCTCTCTAAAATAGGATGAAAACCCTAGACCAAGATTTATCTATGAAATGCGATCGCTTTTTGACTCTTTCCCTCGTGTTAAGTCTGGGATTAGCTTTTCCCCCTTCTTTACCCGCTCAAAATCCCCCCGCTACCACCTTTCAACCGGGTCCTTGGCAGCCGGTTGCTAGGGTGAATATGAGTCGTCCCGTGGAGATCAAAATTATCAATCAAACCGATATTGACCTCAATTATGACCTATCGGCCAATATTAATTCCTCTCCCCAATTATTATCTCCTGGTACGGAGACAACCCTAAAAGGTTTGGTAATTCCAGCATATATTCTGATTAATCGGGCTAATGCCGCCTCGGATCGCGATTCTTCCAGTTTAATCTATGCCGTAGAAGTCAATCAGGATAATTTAGTCACGATTACTGTCACCAAAGTTCCGGGGAGTACCCCCGGTTATACCACCTTTAACATCAATCAACAGGGTGCTATTTATATTTACTAGCTCTAGCTTAGGGCGATCAGGCCACAATTATATTATCGCGATCGAGATTTATTCGAGATCGATCGACAATTGTAACGTTTTAGTCAATTAACGGTAATTTCCGCCCCAGGAAAGTTAAATTAATAGGGATATAACTCGTAAATTAAGTAGCTGGTTATAATTAAATTAAAAATGGATTTTAGGTTCGATCCCCCCTAGCCCCCCTTGATAAGGGGGGAAGCCGAAGGCGGGGGGATCCCCCTTGATAAGGGGGGTGCCGATCCCCCCTTAGTCCCCCCTTAATAAGGGGGGCATCTGATAATTTTTCAAGCCTACCTACTTAGCCTACAAAAGGTTAAAAAATATCCTACAAACCTGGCGAGGACAAACATGAATACAATCACTAATTTTTTAGCTAGTGCTATTGTCGGTGGTTGGATTATGACTATGGCAGTTTTTGCTATCCAAAATATCCAACCAGTTTCTTTAAAGTTTCTACAATTTGAGTCAATTAAGGTACCCATCGGCATTTTATTGGCTTTTTCTTTGGGAATAGGATTTTTTATCGCCGCAATTATTCCCGCTTTTTTGAGAAAGTCGAAAAAATCTCCTCGCAGTCGCTTTTCTTCCCCAGAATCGGGGTTAGACGAATTGGATTTTTAAATAGTCTTTTGACTGGCTAATTTATCGGCTCTCTTAGGGTTTGGTGGCTAAAATGTGTTCTAAGATACAGTCTTGCCAGCGAGGGACTGGAACGAACCACAAAGACACAAAGGACACGAAGATCGATCGGTCTTATATAAGTTAAACTGATCACACAAAGAATAAGAGAGCCATTTATCGGCAGCACCCCAAGTGATTGTAGGGGCTAATTGCATTTTGTACTTTAAACAACATTATAATTTTTGATAGCTGTTCTGACTCTCTCATGAATAGAAGCAAATAAACTTCCTTGCCATAAATAATTAAATTTATTTTCTGTGATTAGATTGAGACAATTTAAAATTCGCTTTTCCCAGTCTTTTTGATTGTAAGTATCTTTTCCCCAAGCTTGATATAATTCTCCCTCACTAATGCCACCTAATTTATGAGATAATCGATTTCTATGATTACGCAATTCTTCAGAACCCCAAGCTTTTAAATTCTTAAAGTTTGCCTGGGGAGAAGTGAGAGCAATATACTTCTCTATTAATCTCTGTTGAGTGCGACTATCTAGCTTAATTTCAGAGACAGGATTGCCATTATTAACAAAAAGTTCTTTAAGAGCAGGATATTTATTCAACACAGATGATTGTAAAGATGAATAAGTATATTCAGAATTAACCATATAGTCTTTAAATTCATGTTTTAAACACTCATAAATTAAGCCTTCTACCGCTCGGAAACTATGAAGCATAGCCTCGGTTGTATTTTTTTGTTTTAGTCTAACTACTGCGGTATAAGCTTGTTCATAGGCCATCCACCAATATTGTTGATGCTGCTCTTTTTGTTGATTATTGAAACTAAAAGAAGCGGATTGAAAAAAATCTTCAAATTGTCCTTGATTCCAGCTTACTCCAGATTTAATTAGAGCATAAGTTTCTTTCCATTTTTGTTTATTTTGTTCATAGTAAGGTTTAACTAAGTTATGAAGACCAGCATAATCATAGCGTTCTAATAATTGTAGGGCTTGTTGTCGAGTGCGATCCCAAAGATAGTTAGTCCCTAAAAAAGGCCCTGTGTAATCTGAAGAAATTCCCTTTTGATTGTTAGAAGGGGTGGGAATAAATTCATAGAATTTAATATCGTTTCCATAAAAACTCAATCCCGAAATTCTCGACGCTTCTGAAGCTTGCCCCACCCCACCTTTTAAGCATAATAAAATGGGTTGATCGGGTTGAGGTTTTATATTTTCTTTCCATACTTGTTGCCACCAACGGAACATTTCCTCGAAGTTAGAAGGGTTTTCATCATTTCTACCTATATAGAGAATATTTACTACCAAATCAGAATTTAATTTATTTAGCCAATACTTAATTAATTCTCCTGAGTAAAGAGTATCTTTTTCTCTTTCTTTTACTGTTTCATTTTGATCAGTTACTACTAAATAAACTTTTTCGAGATCATTGATTTTATCTTCCAAAAGCTTACCCAAAATGACTGGTTTTACTTGATCGCCATAATATTCAATGTTTTCCCAAAGGTATTGGGATATTTCTCGAAAAGATGATTTTTCGGTCAGAGCTAAATCAGACACTACTTCTATCTGTTCTCCGAGAATATCACCTTTCATACGATCATCGCCAATATTATACCAGTCACCAGTGGTGACTTGAAACATTAAATCTCTGGTTCCGATCGTTGCAACTAAAATTGATTTCATGAGATTATAAAGGGAATATTTGAGCAAAATTTTGAGGACTTGTATTACTTCTTAATTGTTTGATAAACTCTTGACGGGGATTCAGATTAGCGCCGAATACAGTAACTATCTGACAGCTAAAATGATCATCTCCTACATTCGCAATCCAGACTGGAGATGGTTTAGTGTCTTCCTTTTTTCTACCTACTTTGCCACAAAGGTCTGGATTATAGTTACCGTTAGGGTTAAATTCTGGAGAATGAAGAACTTTTAACGCATAAACTTTATTACTACTATTTTCACCCTTACAAACCAAAATTTTACAATTACTATCCGCTACATCATTCCAAAAATTTTGGGATACTTGACCCACTGTTCTAAGATTATTAGGATCGATGTCAGCGCCGACAACTTGCCCTAGAGAGTTATAAAAATCTCTTAAACGAGCTTGAAATTGTCTTTGCACAAGCTGAATACTATTGGGAGTTTCCCAAAATTCTTCATCGTTATTAATATAAATCGTACAACCGCGAATTTGGGGATTACTGCTTCTTTTGTATTTCGGTCGTCTTGCACCCTGACCTATACCACCCATATTCACAATGAACCAAAGTAAATGTTTGTACAATTTTTTTAGGGAATTTATTTGACTTGTCGGTGTCTCGGTCGATAGAGATAAAATTACACTACCATGTTGCTCATTTTTGTGATGACTAGGAGTTTCGGTAGTATTAACTTTGAGATAACCGTATTTTTTAGGATTAATACCTCCAATTAATTTAGCTTCAATCTCTTGAACTTCGTTAATAGGTAAAACTCCAGATGCAAAAACACGAAACCAGTATCGCATCATCGATTTAAAAGCCACAGGACGAACTTCGGATTGAGGTCTAGGTCTTGCTCCGTAATTACCATTCTCAAATTTTTGATAACCATGAATTAATTGACCTTCTAGCTCAAAATCCAATCGATAAAATTCCGATTCTAATCTTGGGTTTTTTCCAGATACGATCAATTGTCCATAACCACTATTTACTTGTGAACCTATACCAAGCTGTAAACCTTTTTTCAGCCATTGTTTTACCTGTTCAAGTATCTTTTCATCTTGACAGTTACTAGCTAGACGTAAACCAATTAAAAAAGTTGATTCTTTGAGAGATAAAAAAGGATTAGGGTTAGGAGAATATTCTAGAGAATCATCTTTCCATGACCAAATATTATTAGCCATGTCCATTTCTAACCCCCCGTTTTTAGAAGGTAAAGGATAGGCATCAAAAAAGACAACTTTACCCGTTTTATTTTTTTCCTCTTTGGCGTTTATATCACCAAAATAGGGAGCGATTTCTTTTTCCGCTTCTTTCCATTCCAGATTATTTTCCGCCATGATTTCTCGGATGGCTTGGTTTCTGGCAACACCGCGCAATGTACTAGATGGAATATAGGGCATTCCGAGGGCATCAAAGGCAGGTAAAAGAATACTTTCCGGTCCACGATGACCACCGACACGAATACGCCAGGTGGATTTGATTTGAAAAGTGATTCCGTCTTTCGCTAACAGTTGGGTACGTTGATTGAGTTGGTCAAGACGCTGAGTGTAGTTAGCATTTTCTTGGGCTGTTTGCAGAATTTGGGTTTTAGTCGCATCTTTGTGTGGATAGTCGGCAGCACGCATCCAACGGAGATATTCGACAAAACTGGCTGATTGGTCGGGTTGAGGTTCGTTTTCGGGGTCTAACCACGGTGAGGGTGGAGGAGGATTGTTATTGCCGCCACCACCGTTATTATTGCCGCCGCCACCCCTAGGAGGCTTTTTAGGGGATTGGTTGTTATTTGTGGGTTTTATAGCTTGATTTTTTAGGGTGGGTTTTTGAGGGGGATTAGGACGTTGTAAGGGGCTATGGGACATAATAATTATAATTTCCTTTCTAGTTCAATGAATTATAAAAACTGTGGTGACAATTTACCTGAGTTAGTCCCCACTTTCCACATCGGGATAGATGGCATTAGCCCAGAAGCTAAATTCTTGGGCGATTTCCAAGCCTAAACCCGTTAGTCCTAGATAATCATCAGTGGAAAGTTTTTTTAATGTGTCTAATCCTTGTGGGTTGGCTATATTCCGGTTGTTCGAGATTTCTTCAAGACACTCAAAGTATATTTTAACAACTTCTCGCTTGCCTTCTTTGTCTTTACTAATAGCAGTTTCTTCGGCTTTTAGGCGCATCATTCCCCAAGTAGAAAGATAGGTATAAAGTTCAATAGCTTGTTTTTTTTGTTCTTTGCGGCGACTATTATCAGCAGTGGCTGAGGACAATTCTTGCAAGGCAGTGAATACGGGATTGCTAATCGTTCTAGGGTCGAATGTCATGGTTATTTTGGCTCCAAAAGTTAAAAAATATTACCTGACCAAAGGGTATCAAGAGAGATAACAATATCGGGAAATGCGGCAGCGGATAAAGTTCCTGTACTAAATTTTTCTTGATATTGATAATCAGAATTTATCGGTTGACGGAAAACATAAATCTCTCGATTTTTGATGGCAACTACCCAATATTCTGCAATACCAGCTTGGGCATAGATGTGTTTTTTTTCGGTTAAGTCTTTACTGAGAGTTGAGTCGGAAATTTCGATTAACCAAAAAATTTCATCAGCATAGGGATGATGATCTCGATAGCGAGAACGAGGGGGAAAAACTACAGCGATATCGGGTTCAGGTTCTGAGTTTTCTAAGGTAATAGGTCTAACTTCTCTTACCCATGCTTTATCCTTGAGACGTTGACGGAGAAAGTTGGCTAATCCTTCTCCACTGTCTTTATGTAAAGGGCCTTCTGGACTCATTTCGAGAATATCTCCATTCAGTAATTCTACACGCCGATCGATTAAAATTCCCGCCGCAATCATGCGATGATAATCGACCACTGACCATTTAGCTAAGGCAAGATTAGCTGTCATAAATTACCTCTACCATTGTTGCACAAAACCACGTCCTAAACTTTCCTGTCCGCCGATTTGTAGAATGTCATTATCTGCTAATAACTGTTTAAAATCAGCTTGGGATTGTTGTCTGGTTCCATTAGCTTGAGAGGTAATACCCCAAGGAAAATACATTAAGGTGTCGGGGGGAATAGCTTCTTCATAACGAAATCCTCCATCGACGGATTTATGCTCATCTAATTTAATTTTAACTTGTCTCCATAAACTCATTTGAATTAGAGTCGTGCAATGCTGATCGGGTAATACTAAGACTTTATTAATGCCACTGCTGACAGAGTTTTTGGGAATAAAACTTGGCCAATTTGACCAGTCTTTTAGATCATCGACCTTGAGAATGGCATCCTTGAGATAAACGTTGGTGTTGGCCTTTTTAAAACTACAGCTATATTCGGGGGGAATTGTCAGACTAGGATTAGTTAATCTTGTCCAACGACGGAGAAGTAAAGGCGAAGTGATCCAGACGACACCGTGACTAAGGGAAGGGACGGGCAACCAGAGAATCGAACCATCTCCTATCCAGATGTCTCCCTGTTCCAAGTTTTCTGCACCTTTATCGATTTCATTACCGAATAACTTAAATTTTAGGTTTTCTTCGGTAGCTAAAGAACGGATTTTCCCGCGAATTGTACTGGAGGGAATATAGGGTAAAGTGGTATGGGATTCACGAGCAATACCCACTAGATTCCCCTCTTGAGTGGTTCCTCCGGTATGTAGGGGAGAAAGTAGATAAAAGTGAATTAAGTTCATGATTAATTATTCTCCTTTATAGTTGATCCAAAGTAATTCCGAGTAGCCTAATTTGCGCCAGCGTTGGTGATATTCGGGACTATCGGGCTGATCTTGAAATAGGCGATCAGGTTGATTTAAATAGTATTGACTACCCGGGGGGGCCGCGAAGACTTGGGGGGCGGGAATGCTAGTATTTTCTTTTGATTGAATGCGGCAACTGATCGGAATAGCTCGATCGGTTGCGACACTGACTAGATTGCCCGGTTTCTGATTACTATTAACAGTATGGGCGAGTTTCCATTCCCAGGGCCAAGAGCGACAAATGGCTTGATTATTATCGTGACGGCGTTCAAAAATACCGGGGGTAACGAGATAAGCGATCGCTTTATTTATTTGTTTAAAGTTCTCCTCGGATTTTTGTTTTAACTCTTGCCATTGTTGACCTAAATTATCGCATTTTTCCAGTATAACTCGGTGTCCTTCTCCTCCTAACCGCAAAGTTGTGGGAGTGGGAATATTAACATCGATTCCGATCGCTATACTCCAACCGGGTAGCATTCGGATCGCTTTTTCCACAAAGTATCCATCGGCATCTTTTACCCGTTTGCTTCCCGGTTTTATGGCGTTATGGGAACGAATTTCTTCTCGCCAGGGTTTATCTTCTCCTTCGTGCCTGACTAACCATTGAGAGGGATCGATCGCTCCTGTTTTTAAATAATCGAGAATAACTTTAAAAGGTAGATACTGACGATATTTACCTTCGTTCTCTTCTTCCGCTTGATTTTCTCGATTTTGGCAATTTTTGTTAGGTTTAGCCTTAGCTAAGGGGGCAGGTTTCAATCGATCCCAAAATATATGGTTTTCTGAAATCGTTAAATTATCACTCCAAGAAATAGGAATTAATGGGTCAGAATTGGCGAATCCTAAAGGACGGGGTAGATATAAAGTATCTCCAGCAAAAGATAGGAATGGACCAGTGATTTTAAAATAACTATTTTTAGAGCGATCTAGTAAAGCACTTAAAGCACCGGCGATCGTGTGACCGTTGGGGGGAAATGTACTTCCGGCCCAGGCTCTTTCTCCGGGGCTAAAGGGTTTGGCATCCCGTAGGAGAAGAACATCTAGGGGAGTGATTGTGTACCAATACATTAAATGGAACCTCCGATCTTAATCTCTCTTTTTCGAGTCATAAAAGCCGCTAATTTCATCCAGCTACGCACGGCTTCGTTAAGATCATTAGGATCATTTTCCGTGGTTAACCAAAGATGTTTGAGAAAGTTGGTTAGGTCTTTTTGAAAAGCTTCTCTGTTCTCTGTTGTTAGATTTTCCCGACGGCTAGAGAACGCCTTGACCCAAACCTCGATCGCTTCTATCATTGGTATAGGATGCTGTTGCCAAAGGCCGGCCACTGCCTCGAATAAACTGGCATCGGAATTACCGGCGAGAAGTTGTTGCCATTGATAAAAAACATCAAACTTAGCCGTAGATTTTAGGATGTTTCCGTTGCCGTAGAGAACGCGCACTTGTACAGCATCTTTTTTGACTTTTTTGCCGTCAAAGTCTTTATAGGCGTGTTCCTTGGCTTTTTTCTCGGCTTCCCAGAGATTTTCTAGGGCGATAGCAAGGGGTACGGAATGATGAGCGATGACAATACCGAAACTGATAGTCGCCCGCTTTCCCATGGTAAATAGGGGACGTTTGGCGAGATTTTCGGCAGGTTTTTCGCCTTCCCATTGCCAATAGTCACCGGCGTTATTAAATTCCCCATGGGGGTCTTTTTCTCCCTTAAAACATTGCTGGATATCCCATAACCATTTATCCCATTCCCAGAGATTAGTATAGGCGAGAACATCATCACCGCCACCATAGATTAAGCGTCCTGCATAGCGTTGTTCGGTGAGGTAGGGAACGAGTTGATTAGAGAAGTCTAAAAGGGCGCGACTGAGGGCGCTATGGGTAGATGGTCCCATGCGTTTTTTGAGGGTGACAAAATCGCCAAAAGCTTTTTGTACTTCTTTTTCTAGGGTATCGGTTTCGGTCGGGGGATGATCGGCGTATTGATGAAGTGACTTAGGGATATATTCTCGATAGGGTTTCATTTCTTGGCCTTTTAACCATTCCCCCATTCCGTCACCGTCTCCTGCGGCGATAACATACCAATCAGCCGGGTTATTGTGGGGATAGTTTTGGTCAATTAATTGGCTTAATTGATGGCGATAATTAGCCATTTCTTCATCGGTAATCTCTAGTTCTTCTACTAACCATCCCGCATTGAGAAATCGAGGGTGATAACGTTTATATTCTGGTTCGATGTGATCGTCAATGTAGGGGATTCCCCAGGGTTGGGTAAGTGCCGGGGGAATCTTTTTCCCGTCTTCTCTTAACCTACGCGAGATGGTGCGACAAACTCGATGAAAATGGTCGAGATCACCGCCTGTTTTGAGATAACCGGCGACTCCCACGGTTAAATCGGGATAAGCGGCATCTAGACGCTCTTGGTCGCTATTTTTTAAGAGTTTTGGCAGGATTAGGTGTAATCCGCGTTTAACGGTTTCGGTGGCGTTGAGTTGTTCGATCCCATCGAATAATCCGGCATTTCGTTGCCAATATTCTTTGCTTGCTTTTTCGCTAATCCAATCGTTGTTACTATCGGGATGGACGACGGGGCCAAGTCCAGAAATGGTGGAACGGGGGCCGAAAGCGGTGGGAATCTGCCAATCGCGGGCGTTTTTGACGGCAGCAAGGGCCGAACGGTTTTGATCGAAAGCACTACTCCACCAAGAACCAACATTAGAACTAAAGGGATGTTTTTTCCATTTCTCAAGGCGTAGTTTTCCAGCTTTTTGCAGAAATTCCTGCTCTTTTGTTAAGAATAAAGCCTTGTCGCCACTTAGATTATAAAGTTCGTTTTGTTTATCTCGCCAGCTTTGCGCTTTTTCTGGGTCTTCGGCTTGATTTTCGTCGATATTTTCGTTTTCTTGGTAAATTTCGCTACTGGTGAGGAGTTGGTCTTCTCTACCGATGGGGACCCCCACATAATAGGTTTGCCATTGGGCATTTAACCAACTGTCCCAGGTACGACTATTTTCTTTTAATTTGGGCATCCAGTGACGTTCTCCCAATTCCTCGAAAACTTGCCGACTAATTTCTTTCCATTCTTTTAATAAACTAGATTTAGCGGTTTGCATGGCCGCTGCCACCTTATCTTTGGGCAAGACGAGGATAATAATGTTGGGAAATCCGGCGGTTAGTAATTGTCGATCGCTCGGTGGGTCGATCCAGGGTTTAAAATCGGGATATTTCTCTAGTAACCATCGATCGATTAAGGGTTGTGCGTAGAGAGAGGGATAGATCAAACTATCGGGGCCGTATTGTTGGGCCAGTTGCCAGCAGACTTGAGCAGATAGATAGTGCAGAATCCAAGAACCTGCCCAAAAATCGCGCATTTTGCGGCTGGCTTTGATTAGTTCTTGCACAGGGGAAAAGGTAAAACTAACGAGATAAGCGTGGGATAATTGTTTTCCCGTCGGCCATTTATTGACCACATCCTCGGAGGTGAGATCATATCCCGCTAGGGCCCCGGCGATGGCCGCCGTTAAACTGGCATGACTCCAGATCGATCCGTCCGGTATTCTGGTTTCGGCGGGCATTAAAAGCAGATTTTCGTCATCGAGTAATTTCGTCGCCGCTTGGGGAAGACAGCGCCATAACCACCAAAATAGTTCTTTAGCTTCGTTTTCTGAGATTCCTGTGCGTAATCTGGCGGGAATTTGGTTAAATAGTTGGTTTTCCTGTTCTTTTAAGTAATCTGTGCGGTTAGAAGCGATTTTCTTATGGGTTGTGTCGGCTAATTTGAGATCTAAGGGTTCTCCGGAGAGGAGGTGACGCAATTCTAGACCTGTTTGTTGATCGTAGTTAACGAATTGGGTTAAACTACCGATCGCCGATCGATCGCTGGCTGAGGTGATATAGTCAGCTAGTTTGATTTGTTTGAGAATTTTTTTAGTCGATTCTTCGGGGTTATGTTTTCCCCACAACTTCATTACTTCTAAATCTCTCCAGAAGCTGTTATCACCGCGTCCTGAGTTGCTATGTAGGGCCTTGAAGACGGGATCGTGTAGTAGTCCCCAGATTTTCGCTTGCCAGTATCCTAGGGCCATAAACGCCTCAATTCCTTGCTGACCGATGTTCTCAGTATATCAATATGCCTTAGGAACCTCTAGAGATAACACGATATTTTGAAGATTTTTCTAAAAAGCTTCAAAAGCTGATCCTGTCTAAGTTTCTGGTGGTATGAATTTTTTACTATGATTATCGTCTGTTGGGGGAGAATATCGATCGACCAACATTTGCGCCGATCGCCGGTGTTTTTCCGCCATTTCTGGGGGAGAGAGAATCTGGGCCTGTTCGAGATAGCGCTGTACCCACCAGAGAAATTCTTCCAGGGAACGGGACGGGAGAGCGATGTGGTAATCGATCGAGTTAAGGATTTTCGTCTGCGGGTCGATCTGGGGATTTGTCAACTGCTGCCGGGGGTGACGTGCTTCTCCCTCCCGGATAAAGTAACTCACAGGATGAAAAAAGCGAACTTTAACGGTAATTAGGGTTAATTGTGCCGCTAATTCCAATTTTTGCGCTGCTAAATCCCCCAAATTCAAGCCCCAGCCATTTTTAATCAGTTTGTGGGCATTATTGAGGCTGTGGCGCTGTTCTTCGAGGGAGCGAGAGGGTTCTGGGAGGATTCGACAATGACCGGCGAAACGATTGAGGCGGCCGATCGCCAGACAGCCATCGGGATAGGTTTCATAGAGGAGATACCAGCCAATGTCACGGTAAATTAACTGGAGGGGATAAATCGGGAAGGGCCCGGTAAATTTCTTTTGATAGGGATCGATCGGTCGGGCGATCTCGATTACCTCTCCCCGGACAATGGCCTGTTCTAGGGTGTCGATTTTCTCGTATAAAGTTTGGCGATATTTTCCCCGTTCCATCATCTCTTCCGGATCGGTATAGTTGATCGGTCGATCGAGTTGTTCCCGGACGGGATAGAGAAAGTCAGCCCGGGAGCCGAGTGTAAACCCTTGAAGACGGCGATCGAGTTGGTGATAGACCTGACGGATTCTCGGATCACCCTGATAGAGGGCCCGGGAGCGGAGTGCATCAAAGGCGATTTTAAGTTCGTCGGGACTCATAACGCCGGTGCCGAGATAATACCCCCAGCGATAGATGTGGCGATCAAGAATTTTGTAATCCCGTAGGGTCGTTATGTCTTTTCTCAGGGTGGCAATGGAGGGATATTCCGCAGGCCAACCGAGGGCGAGGGTGGCGGCGAGTTCTCTCACCCGTTCCTGTACTTCTGTTAATGCGTTGTGATCTTTCCCCGAATGGTAATTTTCCGAGGGATCGAGGGTTTGATAACCGACTCCGGGGTGTCGGACGAGGGTGGCGATCAGGAGCATAAGTCGCTGGAACTCGCGACTATCTCGTTCACGCAGCGTTCTTTCCCTAGGGGATTTGGGGTGCTGAGTCATACAGATGCAATCGGTTCAGTCAAGGGGAAAGCCGATATAAATTTACCTCACTCCGAGGGCTAGAAAATCCGATCAGGACTGGAAAAATCAGCCGCTCGATCGAGGGGTTAAATTATTGGCTTTTTAGGGTATCATCGACTAGCGACGGATAGGGGTGGGAGCAGATAACCTCGGTTTCCGGTAAAATCCCTCGATCTACCACAGGATAAGGGTTTTGTGGTTTATGGGGTTGACTGTGCGACCGTATCTAGCTATAATTAACTTATCCGTCGCAACTGGCTTCCGAACCCCAATCCTGTTCGGACGTTTGCCTACCGGCTCTCTCTACTCGCTAGAGAAATTAATTGAATGGAAACTAGAGAGAGCCGAAGTAACAGCCGATGACATTCAAAAACTCTCTACTCGCTAGAGAAATTAATTGAATGGAAACCCTTTTTCAGTAACTTCATGAACCTCGATCGCACCCTCTCTACTCGCTAGAGAAATTAATTGAATGGAAACACTTTTAGAGCTAACTCAGGATTATCCTTAATTAACCACTCTCTACTCGCTAGAGAAATTAATTGAATGGAAACATTATTGCGGACTCTAATCTTGCTTGTTTCCACGCCTCTCTACTCGCTAGAGAAATTAATTGAATGGAAACCCTCCTTCTTTGATAATTAAATAACCAGAATCCCGATAATACTCTCTACTCGCTAGAGAAATTAATTGAATGGAAACTTTTGTTTATGCGCGATCACTGTGATTTGAAGTAATCTCTCTACTCGCTAGAGAAATTAATTGAATGGAAACCCGGGAGCAAGGCAGTCCGTGCGACCCATCTTAGCCTCTCTACTCGCTAGAGAAATTAATTGAATGGAAACGTGACTCGGAGAGTTGTTATTTGTCCCTCTCCCCACACTCTCTACTCGCTAGAGAAATTAATTGAATGGAAACCATAAATTCCCCTCGAAATCAGGACAAAAGTAGATAAAAGACTCTCTACTCGCTAGAGAAATTAATTGAATGGAAACATTCCGCCGCGCTATAGCGATCTGATATTCGTATTCCCTCTCTCTACTCGCTAGAGAAATTAATTGAATGGAAACAGCAAAGAATCCACCTTATCCGAATCTAAATATCGGAAACTCTCTACTCGCTAGAGAAATTAATTGAATGGAAACATGATCGTAAAATTTACCGACTGCCCTGACAGTGTCTCTCTACTCGCTAGAGAAATTAATTGAATGGAAACTTAAATATCGCATTTTGACGTTCAAGATCATCTATCTCTCTACTCGCTAGAGAAATTAATTGAATGGAAACCGTTGCACCTGTTTCCAGTGGATTCCTTCCTTGTAACTCTCTACTCGCTAGAGAAATTAATTGAATGGAAACAACTAATGTTATTGCAAGATCATTCCGAAAAGTGTCATCTCTCTACTCGCTAGAGAAATTAATTGAATGGAAACAATCTTACATAGGGATATACAGCAATATGATCTGTGCTCTCTACTCGCTAGAGAAATTAATTGAATGGAAACGGCAAATCTGCCGAGAGTCGTGTTTTACATCTAGTACTCTCTACTCGCTAGAGAAATTAATTGAATGGAAACTTCTCAATCCGTAAGCCGCCATTAAAGAAAAAGCTAATTCTCTCTACTCGCTAGAGAAATTAATTGAATGGAAACCCGATATGCTGCAGAAATCGATGAATCTGATAAACGTCTCTCTACTCGCTAGAGAAATTAATTGAATGGAAACTCAACATTCTCAAGACTGTCAAACCAACCGTCGTTTGTGCTCTCTACTCGCTAGAGAAATTAATTGAATGGAAACCCATTATCTGTAGAATGCTGTTGCTTTATGTCTTTTCTCTCTACTCGCTAGAGAAATTAATTGAATGGAAACGGGGGAGTAAAATCATAATCTTCGGCCGCTTCTAAGGCTCTCTACTCGCTAGAGAAATTAATTGAATGGAAACGAATATTCGCACCGGATAGCTATCCGATCAAATTCTATTTGCTCTCTACTCGCGCTTAGAAATTAATTGAATGGAAACTGCAAATTCCAATAATTCATCGGTTGCCTGTTTGATATCTCTCTACTCGCTAGAGAAATTAATTGAATGGAAACAATAACTTTTGTTTAGATTCCTGCGTCAATTTGTTCTCTCTACTCGCTAGAGAAATTAATTGAATGGAAACTTCCTAGTTTGGTAGGGTTGATTCATGAATCAACCCTACTTTCTCTCTACTTGCACTTAGACATTAGCTGAATCTCCCCCAATCCCTTTCCTGTTGACTCTTGCAAAAGTGCCTCATTTCAATAGGCAATTTAAATGCGCGGGCAGCTTATTCTATATGGTAATGTTTAATTGTATTCCCACAAAAGTTGCTTATGTCCTTACCTGAACTCCCTCTTCATCTTCAATTAACCCAAATGGTTTCGGGTTATTGGCTATCTCAGGCCATCTATGCTGCGGCTAAATTAAGTCTAGCCGAGCATTTAAGCAAAGGAGCGAAATCCTGTCAAGATTTGGCCTCCCTAACTGAGACTAATCCTGCTGCTTTATACCGACTGATGCGAGCGTTAGCTAGTGTGGGAATTTTTCAAGAAACTGAATCTCAACAGTTTATACTAACTCCCTTAGCCGAACATTTATCTAGTGACCATCCCCGGTCAGTAAAAGCGACAGCAATTATGTTAGGAGAAGCCCCCCATTATCAAGCCTGGGGAAATGTGTTACATAGTATTAAAACGGGACAACCATCTTTTGATGATGTCTTTGGGATGGGAGTCTTTGAATATTTTCAAACCCATCCGCTAGATGCAGAGATTTTTGAACAGTCGATGAATAGTTTTTCTTTTTCGGAGGAGAAGGCTATTTTAGCTGTGTATGATTTCTCGGAATTTCAAACCCTAGTAGATGTAGGTGGGGGATACGGTGAGATGTTGGGGACAATCTTAGAGCAATATCCCCACCTCAAAGGGATTCTTTTTGATGAAGAATATGTAATTTCCCATTGTCAACCGACTTTAGAAAAACACGGGATTCTCCATCGTTGTCAAACCGTTGGCGGTAGTTTTTTTGAATCCGTACCGTCGGGAGGAGATGGCTATTTATTAAAACATATTATTCATGATTGGGATGATCGACGAGCGATTGCTATTTTGAAAAACTGTTGTCAAGCTTTAGATAGCAATGGGAAAGTTTTAGTCTTGGAAATGGTTGTTCCTGCGGGTAATAATCCTTCGGCCGCTAAAATGTTAGACCTAAATATGTTAGTTATGTGTCCGGGAGGTAAGGAAAGAACCGCAGAGGAATTTGAGGAATTGTTGAGTCAAGCGGGATTAAAATTAAATCGAATTATTCCAACTCAAGAGGATATTTGTATTATTGAATGCGTTAAAAAATAATAGAATAGAAAACGGGTTTATTCAAGAAACCCGTTTTCTATTGTTTAGATATAAGTAGCCCAAGATTTTGCCCAGGCAAGAATTTCATGAACTCGATCGAGGGTTGAAGATTCACAGTAGAGACGCAAAACCGGTTCTGTACCACTAAAGCGAATTAACAACCAACTGCCATCTTCTAAACGGAATTTATAACCGTCCATAGGATTACAATCAGTCACTTGTTTACCTGCAATTTCCCTTAAGGGTTCCTGATCCAAAGCAGTAATTAACTGATCGCGAGCTTCCATATTAGCTAGGGGTAAATCAATGCGATCATACTGAGAATGAAAACCGGTTTTATCCTGTAATTGCGCGTAAAGATCGCTTAGATCTTGGCCCGATTCTACCACCGCTTCCAAAACGTATAAAGCTGATAATAAAGCATCCCGTTCGGGAATGTGAGTACCATAACCGACACCTCCCGACTCTTCCCCACCAATTAACACAGGAGTGGTCAACATTCGATCAGCGATATACTTATAACCGATCGGAGTTTCAAAGACCGATAAACCGTATAAACTGGCTAATTTGGGGATTAAATCGGAACCGCTCACCGTTTTGACAATTTCCCCTCTCATTCCCTTTTTGCCAGCTAAATGCTCGATTAAAATCGGGATGAGATTTTGGGTGCTTAAAAAATTCCCCCGACCATCGATCGCCGCCACTCGATCGCTATCCCCATCGAAGACCAAACCTACTCGCAAAGGGGCTAAATTGGCGCTGTGAGCCAGTTTATCGATGATTTCCGTCAAATTTCTCGGTAAAGGTTCCGGAGAGCCGCCACCGAACAAAGGATCGCGATTGCCGCGTAATTCCGTGATCCCCACCCCCAAAAGACGCTCTAAACCGGTAGCCGCCGCACCGTGCATGACATCGGAATAAACTTTTAGTTGTCCCGATTCGATCGCCTCGGCAATAGCGGCAATATTAACTTTTTGGCGTAAACCCTGACAATAACCCGACCACGGTTCAAAAGTGCTTAATTTACCTGCATTGGCCTTAAATTGCGGCGGATTAGACAATAAAGCTTCAATTTGTTGGGTAATTTCCGGCGAGACAGAACCACCAAAATAACCTTTAACCTTCAAACCGAGATATTTAGCCGGGTTATGACTGGCGGTTAACACGATCGCACCGAGAGCATTTTCTGATCGAGCTGCCCAACTAAAAGCGGGAGTGGGAGCGTAGGATTGGGAGAGAAGCACATCAAAACCTGCTTTTTGCAGCGATTCCGCCGCAGTTTGAGCAAAATCCTCCGCCATAAACCGCCGATCATAGCCGACGATTATCGTCCGCGAACCCGTGATCTGACCATAATTATCCGCTAAAACCTGAGCCGCCAAGGGAGCGAGCAGAGCGACTCGATCAAAAGTAAAATCGGCGGCGATAATGCCGCGCCAGCCATCGGTTCCAAATTTAATCGGGTTCACGGTGGTCATGATTTACGAACTACCCCTAAAATATCCATTTTCCCAATACTGTAACCCGCTCCGTACCCCTTGGCGATAGGCAATGGGGAGATGGGGAAATGGGGAAATGGGGAGATGGGGAAATGGGGAAATGGGGAAATGGGGAAATGGGGAAATGGGGAAATGGGGAATTTCAGCTAAAACCCTAAAACCCTAAAACCCCAAAACCCCAACACCCTAACACCCTAAAAACCCAATACCTTTTCAGGTTTCTCGATCATCGGTTTTTGCCGCCGAATCGAGCGCGCCGACTTCACTGGCTAATAATTTTTCCATTAACATTTGTAACTTCATCCGTTCTATATAGGGCCATCCCCCGGTTTCCTCGATATCCCGGAGTAATCCGTATAAGTCCTTACGAGTATTGGGTAAAGATGGCTCGAACATCTGCTCGCGAATTTGCCGATGTAAATTTTCTAAAGTTCGCAGCAACATTAACAAACCGTTACAATCTCCCTGCTGTTCTTGGGCGATCGCCGTCACCGTCGTTACAAGGGAATGTAGTTGGCTATCTAATTGGCTATTATCTCCAGGCAATCGGCTATTCATCGAAATTTCTGCATCTGAAAACAGTCACACCAATCATATCAGTCATCAGCTATCAGTTACTTAGCCTGCATTATTCATGAAGACTTTGGAAAATCCTCGAAAGCCTTGGCAAGAAGTTCATCTAGCGATCTGGCTGAAAAACAGTCTGTTTTTTGAGATGTCCTCACAATCAGGTTTTTGCCAGTTGGTGAATAATGCAG
>NZ_JADBUN010000199.1:0-2533 GCF_020245625.1 Microcystis sp. M049S2
CATAATCAATTAAAAAATCAATATCACTATTTTCGGTTTCCTCACCTCTAGCAACGGAACCAAATACACGCACATTAAAAGCACCATGTTTGGTGGCAATTTTTAGGATATCCTCTCGTTTGTCTTGTATGAGTTGTTTTAAGGTCATAAAATAACATCCCTCCCGAAGGTTTTTAATGAACAATTAACAGACTAGACTAGAAAAAACTAAATACTGATAACTCACCCCCCCACTTATCCCCCTAATTGTTGTAAAACCCGCATCACCTTTTCATCAGTTGCCATATTATAGCGGTGTGCAGTCGTATGAGGTACAGTGTCACGAGCTATAAACCATGCTAGGCAAAGCTTGGTTTGTATCTCACTCAAGTGCTTACCGCTATATTCTGTTGGTGGAATAATATAGCTGCTTGTTATAGATCAATTTTGGCTTTTTCGGTTTGTTTTAATTTGGCATATAAAAGACCACGACTACGGACCTTATGAACGATGGCTAAATAAGTAATCATTGATTTCTCATTTCAGGTTCGCATTAGATTATATTCTTCGCGGATTGATGAAGTTAGAGATTCCAGTAAGATTAATTTTTCCTCAATTGACAGGTTTTTTCCTTGTTTAATTAATGTTTGTAAAGACATTTTTTTTAAATCAAATTCAGGCACAAGTAGAGCCAATTCTTGTGTTTGTTGATTTTGTAAGTCAGTAATTAATTCTTGTAAAAATAAAGAATCATTACTTAAGTCCGAAATTTCATCTTCATAGTTTTCGAGAGCTTCTATTTGTTGAATACGGTCACTATAATTTTTGAGAAGGGATTCGAGAGCTTCGATAATAAATTGGATGTCTTTAAATGATAGAGTTTTCATAGTTTACCTCAACTTACACGATAAAAAAATTCACCAATTACCCTTAAAGCTTGTTGATAGGTTTCTATTGACATGGGAAATAAGGGTTTCCATAACCAGTGATTACCTCGATCATTAATTAATTCTAGCTCACTGGGAATAGAAATTCCCCGATCTAGTTTCCACCAGTTGTTTCCTATTCCCTGAACGGAAAAGGTCGAAATTCCCCCCGGTGTTTATCCATCAACAAGGGTTTCTTTTACCCATATTTGCCCATTATTTTCATAGATGGCAATATCTTTGTTAGGACGAACATAATCCATTCTGGGAGATGTAGCATTACCTCTACGGTATAAATCAACGGGTGTTTTTATCATTTGTCACCTCCCTAATTCGCGTAAAAGTTGCATCACCTTTTCATAAGTTGCCATATTATTCTGCTGGTAGAATATTATAGCTGCTTGTTCTAGGTCAATTTTGGCTTTTTTGGTTTGTTTTAATTTGGCATCTAAAAGACCACGACTACGGATTATAGTAATCATAGCAATTATCGTCGATTGGGTTGACCCAAGGAAACCCAACAAAAAGATTCAGACAGATTTAGGTGTTGGTTGTTGGGTTGCGCTTTTCCTGAGAATTGAGAGGTTTTCTTTAACATATTTATTCCCTCAAACCAAGCTAGGGACTGCACCTAGTTTTTTACACACAATTCCTGATGGTTTAAAATAGCTTCTGATACCTCAATGAGCAGAAAAGCGATCGCATCTTGATGATCCGCGTCGGTTAAAATGGTTTCGAGGGTGCTAGGGGTGGGAATTTCGTCCCCATCTGCCAACATAAAGGAAATATGACCTTTTAAGGCTTCAGTTGCCATTTTTTTCGCTTCTTCGATGGTTTCTCCTGCACTAATACAACCCGGAAAGTCATAAAATTGTACCCCATAATCACTATGGTTATCTTTATGAACGGTGGCTAAATAAGTAATCATTGATTTCTCCTTTATCGTAATTTAATACCGGCTTGTTTTTCGATACTGATTAGGGTTTTAAGGGGAATATCCTTTTTAGGGTGAGGAACAGTCACTTTCCCTTTTTTATGGGGATGTTTAAAATGATGATGACTTCCTGTTGTACCTACTTGATACCATCCCTCATCCTTCAGTTTTTTGATAATTTCTCGACTTTCCATAATTGATGATTTCTATTTCACCCCCCTAATTGTTGTAAAATCTGCATCACCTTTTCATAAGTTGCCATATTATTCTGTTGGCGGAATAATATGGCTGCTTGTTGTAGATCAATTTTTGCTTTTTCGGTTTGTTTTAATTCGGCATATAAAACACCACGATTGGCGTAAGCCTCAGCAAAATTACGATTAATTTCAATAGCTTTGCTGTAGTCAGAGAGGGCTAAATCGTATTTCTGCAAGTCAGAGTAAAGATTCCCTCGATTGTAGTAAGCCACAGCATCATTACGATTAATTTCAATAGCTTTGTCGTAGTCAGCTAAAGCTAATTCGTATTTTTCTTGGAGACGGTAAAGAACCCCCCGATTGTTGTAAGCCAAAGCAAAATTAGGATTAATTTCAATAGCTTTGTTGTAATCATCTGATGCTAATTCGTATTTTTGTTGGTTATAGTAAAGAAGCCCCCGATTGTTGTAAGCCTCAGCATAATTAGGATTAATTTC
>NZ_JADBUN010000002.1:0-9334 GCF_020245625.1 Microcystis sp. M049S2
AGACCTCTTGCATAAATCCGAAAACAAACGATAGAAACAATAATGGGAGGGACTTTCAGTTAATTATTTATTAGTAGTTGATAATCTTCAAAAATGTTGCTGTACAAGGATCGACTTAAGACTTTTGCAAGAGGTCTAATGTCCCATTCAAAACTCCTAGCGGCGATGTCGTCAACGGTGGTGGAAGCGACAGGAGTAGGAGCGAAACTTGGACGTGAGTCCCAAGTCACTGTATTTTCATCCCACGCACTTGTGATTCGATGGGCTGAGGCTAAAAATGGCTCCACAAAACTCGGTGCAGAGTCACTTAAGGTTGTCAGAATTAAGCTAACCTTGTTTACGCCAACAGAAGGCAATGTTGAGAGGTCAAATTGGATTAGGGTGTCGGTATAGCCTGCTCCAGTATCTGCTTCCCCAAGTAACATCCGAGGTTCTGATCCCCAATTCACCGTGTTATAAGGGGGGATAATACCCGGAACATTGCTATATGGACGACTATCAACATAGGTGTCCTTGCCTTCAGGTCCGGGTTGAAAAGTAATAACCGCAGCAGAAACTGGGACAGTCGCCAAAGCAGTCGTCAGGGTGAGGGAAGAGACAGTTAATAACTCAGATAATCTATACTCATGCAAACTCAAATAATTAATCACTTTTGATAATGTCATAACTAAATGCCTCTTAAAAAATGTAGTTCTGCCTGATTTATAATGTTTAATTCTGTAGATTTGAAACTCTTGCAGTTAAATTTATCAAATCTTAAAAATACTCTAAGTTACTTATAAAAATAAAGGTATGTTAGCGACAGTGTAACACGCCCTACTTATCGCTCTCTTACTCAAAGGCAAAAGCACTATCTTCTTCATGAATCGGCAAAATTCAGTAAAATAGCAATAGA
Organism: Microcystis sp. M049S2; assembly: GCF_020245625.1. Taxonomy (NCBI): domain Bacteria; kingdom Bacillati; phylum Cyanobacteriota; class Cyanophyceae; order Chroococcales; family Microcystaceae; genus Microcystis; species Microcystis sp. M049S2. Next base: position 896 of record NZ_JADBUN010000002.1, read on the forward strand.
CCAAATCAGAGAGAAAAAATTAGCTATGGCAACTACATCCGAAGACGTATGGCGACTCTTAGCCGAATTAGCGACTGCTCAAAAAGAAACTGACAAACAACTGAAGGAGACTGACCTACTATTGAAGGAAGTTAGTCAGCAACAGCAGGAAAACGCCCAACAACAGAAGAAAACTGACAAACAACTCAAAGAATTAGGTCAGCAAATTGGGGGACTCGGTGCAAAATTCGGCAGCTTTACCGAAGGACTTGCCCTCCCTTCAATGGAAAAGATTCTCAGACAACGCTTTGGTATGGAAGTTATCAGTCCCAGTGTCCGAGTCAGTAAAGATGGAAAACACCTAGAAATTGATGTTCTTGCCTATACCAATGGTCAGCTAAATACTGCTTATATCGTCGAGGTTAAAAGTCATGCCAGAGAGGAGTCTATTTCACAATTAAAAAGTATTTTGCAACGGTTTCGCCGCTTTTTTCCTGAACACAAAGATAAAAAACTCTATGGCATATTAGCGGCGGTTCATGTATCCCCGGAATTACGGGAAAAAATTCTGCAAGAAGGGTTTTATGTGGCTCGGATTCATGACCAAGTATTTGAATTGGATATTCCCGATAATTTTCAACCTCGACTTTATTAAAAATTTAGATGTAATCCTAAATCCTGTTATTAAAAACTGATTATTTATTCCCCCTTTTGCCGTTTGCCGAACGTCCGAAGTCTCACCGTTGAAGCCTTTTGCCTGAGCAGAAAACGGGTTTCTCGGAGAAACCCGTTTTCTGTGCGTTACTCAACGGATTTAGTATAAAAGGAGAGGGTTTCAAACCGAGGATTTGCGGTGATACAATAAAGTTAGGCAAAAATGCGATCGCAAGAGATAAAGCATGGTTCAAGCACCCATCGAACCCCAACTTTTCTATCCTGACTCCGACGGTAAACCTATGGCCGACAACACAGTTCAATATCGCTGGATTGTTCGCTTGGTTGCCAATCTCAGGTATTTATTTAAAGGGCAAACCGTCTTTGTCGCCGGAGATTTGCTCTGGTATCCCCAGCAGGTAACTGTACCACCCGCTCCCCGTCAAGCTCCCGATGCCATGGTAGTTTTCGGCCGTCCACCTGGTGAGCGCGGCAGCTATAAACAATGGGAAGAAGAAAATATTGCCCCCCAGGTAGTGTTTGAAATCCTCTCTCCGAGCAATAGTGCCAGGGAAATGCTCAAAAAGCAGTCTTTCTATCGGGAGTATGGGGTATTAGAAATGTTTTTCTATGACCCAGACTCCCATGATTTCTGGGGATTGGTGCGACCCAATCAGCAAGAGGATTTTTTCCCAGTAACGGCCTTGAATTTTCCTTGGACTTCCCCAATCCTAGGGATTCGGTTTGAGATGTTTGAAGAGGGTTTAGAGGTCTTTTATCCCAATGGGGAACGATTTAAAGACCCTGAAACCCTCTTTGAGGAACGCAACCAAGCACAACAAGAACGCGACCAAGCACAACAAGAACGCAACCAAGCACAACAAGAACGCGATCGCGCTTTTGCCCGATTACGCGAATTGGGCATTGACCCGACACAGTTGTGACTATAATTAGGGCTTGCTGAATAAATCTAAAAACCTTGTTGGATAAGGCTTTTAGACTTTTTTGACCTCAAAAAGTGCCGACCATTGGAGGTATCGGGGGTAAAATTCAGGTACTTTTTCCCTGAAAATTAGGTAACTGACTACCTCAAAATCGGTAAAACCCTACACCCCACACCCCACACCCCACACCCTGCCCCCACCAACAAACTTTTTCAGCAGACCCTAATTAATCTTCAGCGGAGATACCGTCATCTTCCACCACCGCTTCGGTGATAGGAGAGGGCGGAATTTCCGTTAAGGGAGATAAATCGGCAGGGGGGGCGACCACGCGATCGAGTTTTAGGGTTAAATAACGAATAACCTCATCACTTAAACGCATGGCCCGTTCCATGGGGGCGACTTGTTTGCCGCTTGCCTGATAATTCATCTGCACATAGACACCATCATTGAGTTTTTTGATGGGATAGGCCAGACGTTTTTTACCCCACACCTTAACTTGAATGTCTGTGGCGCTGTGTTCGCTAATCAGAGTCCGATAACGTTCCACTTGTTGCTGAACGACTTCTTCCCCTAAATCGGGACGGAGAATGTAAAGAGTTTCGTAGTTATTGCTCATCTCAGAATCCTTATGGACTAGAAGGCTTCTTTGTCAAGGCCAGAGGTTAATTGATTTTAATAACTCTCTAGCTTTTAATAAAGAAGCAAGGATATATGATCATACTACTATCCGAGAGTCGATCGCTAGTCATTCCCAGAAAAATATGGCGCAACGCTATGTACGAGTGAAACATCGTCAAGGACAAATCTTCTACGGACTGTTACAGCTAAACCGTAGCGTTGCTGTCTTTGATGCCCCTCCCTGGCAAGGAGGGCAACTAACCAAAATAGAATTAGAACCTGATAGCTACCAACTATTAGCCCCCTGTTTCCCGTCGAAAATTATTGCCGTGGGCAAAAATTACCGCGCCCACGCCGCCGAGATGGGAACACCTGTACCGGAAGAACCGCTTTTATTTCTCAAGCCACCGACGACAATTATCGCCGACGGTGAAACGATTTTTTATCCGCCCCAATCCCAAAGAGTGGATTATGAAGGAGAATTGGCATTAATTATGGGAGAAACCGCCAAAAACTGCACCACAGCCCAAGCCAGAAGCAAAATCTGGGGTTATACCATTGCTAACGATGTCACCGCTAGGGATTTACAGAAAAAAGATAGCCAATGGACGCGGGCGAAAGGATTTGACAGTTTTTGTCCCCTCGGCCCCTGGATTGTCCGGGAATTGAGTATCGGGGCGCAATTAACCACTTTTCTCAATGATGGCAGCGAACCCAAACAAAGCAGTTATCTCAGTGATATGGTCTTTCCCCCCGATGTCTTGGTGGCTTATATCTCCCAAGTGATGACCCTGCTGCCGGGGGATGTGATTTTAACGGGAACTCCCGAAGGAATCGGACCGATGCAGGTGGGGGATAAGGTTCGGGTGGAAATAGAAGGCATCGGGGTTTTGGAAAATAGCGTCATGGCAGCAGAAATCAATTAACGATAATTAACAATCCTAGCGAATACGGCGGGGTCTAGACTCGCCCCACCGACTAAAGCCCCGTTGATCTGCGATTGAGCCATAATTTCATCGATATTATCCGGTTTTACCGAACCACCGTACTGAATGCTTACTTCGGGATTGTCTAATTGTTGCCGAATCAAACCGATAACGCGGTTAGCTTCCTCGCTTTCGCAGGTTTCCCCCGTCCCAATCGCCCAGATGGGTTCGTAGGCGATAACGAGGTTGTTTTGGTCAACATTGACTAAACCCCCTTGAATTTGCTTGATAATTACTTTTTCCGTTTCTCCGGCATCTCTTTGGGCTTTACTTTCTCCCACGCAGATAATCGGGATTAAACCTTGTTTTTGGGCAGATATGACCCTTAAATTGACGGTTTCATCGGTTTCGCCGAAATATTGCCGGCGTTCACTGTGACCGATAACCACATAGTGAACCCCAATTTCGGTTAACATATCCGCCGAGATTTCGCCCGTATAAGCCCCCGATTTTTCCCAGTGGACATTTTGCGCCCCCAAGCGAATACGACCGCCGTGGAGGGTTTTAGACAGGACAGCTAAAGCTGTGAAAGGGGCGCAAAGAACTACTTCTCGGTCGTCGGGGGTTTCATCTAGATGGGATTTAAAATCTTGCAAAAACTCCAAAGCTTCTCTCTGGGTTTTGTGCATTTTCCAGTTACCTGCAATAACAACTTTCGGCACAGCTTAATTAATTTAGTAGATTTGATAATTTATGGTACATTTTACTCTAAGCCTTTTTGTTACCCTAAGCAAGATCACCGATAATCGCTGTTTGTCGTGAACAGATTTCTTTAATACTTTTACCTGTACCTAGGGTTTGCTGAATAAATCTAAAAACTTTGTTTGATAAGGCTTTTAGACTTTTTTGACCTCAAAAAGTGCCTACCATTGGAGGGATCGGGGGTAAAATTCCTGGACTTTTTCCCTGAAAATTAGGTAACTGACCACCTCAAAATCGGTAAAACCCTACACCCTACACCCCACACCCCACACCCTGCCCCCACGAAAAACTTTTTGCCGCAAACCCTACCTATGCCCTAATCCCCTACTAAATCCTCATGCGAACCTTAGCGATCGGCGATATTCATGGTTGCTCGAAAGCTCTAGATCACTTGCTAGAGATCGTCAATCCCAAACCGCAAGATACTTTAATCACCCTCGGTGATTACGTTAATAAGGGCAAAGACTCGAAAGGGGTGATCGATCGCCTGATTTCCCTACATAAACAGGGAAATTTGATTCCCCTCAAAGGTAATCACGAGATTATCATGCTGCAAGCCCGTAATAACCCCCTCAAACAGCGTCTCTGGTTAGAAAAAGGCGGTAAAGCTACCCTCAAATCCTATAGCGAAGGCCACCTGATTAAAATTCCTGAATCTCACTGGGATTTTTTAGGAAAAGTCTGTATAAATAGCTACGAAACTGCAAATCATTTATTTGTTCACGCTAGTCTCGATCCCCATCTACCCCTAGCCAGACAACCAGAATACAAACTCTTTTGGGAGAAATTTCAATATCCCGCCGCCCATAGTTCAGGAAAAACCATGATTTGCGGTCATACCAGCCAAAAAAGCGGTAAACCGGTTAATCTCGGCCATGCCATTTGTATTGATACTTGGGCCTACGGCCAAGGCTGGTTAAGTTGTTTAGATGTGGAAACGGGGAAATTGTGGCAGGTTAACCAGCGAGGAAATTTTCGGATTAGCCAGATTCAAGATTATTATCGTCCATCCTCTCTACGTCAGGACATTAAGGACGGTTCGCCGATTTTTGGCCGTTCACTCTTGTCAAGAGCGGCAGCAATGACATTTAAGGGCAAATAACTGGGGTAAACTCCCTCGCGAGCGCGTTTAATATCCGTTTCCTCTAGGGGAAGTTGGTATTTTATCGCAATTGCCTTGAGGATATCGCCGCGATCGATTACTCCCGCTACGGCGGAGGCCGGTGTTAACACCGTGATCATGCGGTCTGGGATGGTTTCCAATTTTTGCACCACTGTCACTAAGGGGGTTTTTTCCTCAACAGTGGCAATTTCCCCGAGGGGATGGGCAATATCAAGCAGTTGTTTTTCTGACCAGAAACTGCGCTCGATCGCCTGTAAATCTGCCACCCGAATTAATCCCCGATAACGCCCCTCGGACGCGGCAAAATAAGCAGTATTGGCGGCTGCTTGGTCTAAAACGTATTCTTGGACGAATTCCTCTAGGGTTTGATGGGCGTTTAAAACCCGCAAATTTCTGCTCATCACCTCTCCTGCCGTGAAATTGAGGAGACTTTCCTGTAAATTAGTTAAATTATCGTAGGCGCGGGCATTTCTGAGGATAAACCAGCCCATTAATCCTAACCAGGCACCCCCCACATCTGCCGTCAAGAGAACCAAGAAAATTCCTAAAATAATCCCTAACCAACCGATGAATTGACCACTGATCGCAGCCCAATGTAAACCTTTCCAGCGATCGCCAGTTGCTTGCCAGACCATTGCTTTTAAAATTTGACCGCCATCGAGGGGTAAACCGGGGATAAGATTAAATAGAGCCAAAAACAGGTTAATTATCGCTAAATGACCGCATATATAGGTTAAATTAGCGTTTAAATAGGGTAAGTGACTGGCTAGGGATAGGAGACAAAACAGGAGAAAACTGACGAGGGGTCCAGCGATCGCTACTTGCAGGGCCTCTGGAGGAGTCCGAGATTCTCGCTCGATCGAGGCCATACCCCCAAAGAGAAACAGGGTAATGGAATTGACCTGGATGCCTTGGGAGCGAGCCATGAAACTATGACCTAATTCGTGGAGTAAAACCGAGATAAACAGCAATAAAGCGATGATTAAACCAAGTAACCACGCTAAACCGAAACTCTGGCCGGCCAGAGACTGAATTTCTGCATCGGTGGCATTGAGCAGGGTGACAAAAGCCAGAATCAAAAACCACGAGGAATCAATATAGAGAGGAATGCCCAATAAAGAGCCGATTCGCCAATTTGTACGCATAATTCTCAGTGGGGAAGTGGGAAGTGGGAAGTGGGAAGTGGGGAAGTGGGAAAGTGGGGGAATGGGGGAATAGGGGAATGGGGAAGTGGGGAATGGGGAAGTGGGGGAATTCAACTAAAACCCTAAAACCCTAAAACCCTAACACCCCAACACCCGAAAACCCGAAAACCCGAAAACCCGAAAACCCTAACCCCTAACCCCTTTTAAGACATTTGGAAAATAAAAGTCATTTTGTCCCCTTTACCGAGGGAAATGCGATCGCCTGCCCGAAGACGATGACGATTGCCGGAGGGTAGGGGATTGTGATTAACGTAGGTTCCGTTGGCGCTGCCGCTGTCTTCAAGGTAATAGATGCCCCCTTCGACGCGGATATCGCCATGAACCCGGGAGACGATGTCAGAATCGGGAAAACCGGAAACATCGATATCGGGGGGAATGCGATCATTAGGTTTGCCGATATGAATTACCGATAGATGTAGGGGTAATTCAATTTTGCTATCGGTTTGCAGGTGCTGGAGACTGGCCATTTCCGTCTGCAAGCGGGTGGCGGCCGGAACCGGTGGGGGGGCAACAGGAGGAGGTGCGATCGAGGCGCCGGTGGCTGTAGGGACCGGTGGGACGGGTTCAGGTTCAGGTTCCGATTCGGCCTCGGCTGCTACCATGGGGGCAGAATTAGGCTGTAAATTGTAGCCACACTGACCGCAAAAGGTGGCATCAGTTTGGATGGTTGCCCCACAACTAGGACAGGAAGACATCCTCGGTAAGGGGGTATAACAGGCCTCGCATTGAGTGGCCTCATCGGGGTTAATATGTTCGCAATTAGGACAAACGATCATTTTTAAGGAAAAAGTAAAAAGGAAAAAGTAAAAAAGCAGATTAGGGGTTGAGTGTTGGAGTGTTGGGATGTTGGGATGTTGGGGTGTTGGGGTGTTGGGGTGTTAGGGTTTTCGGGGTGTCGGGGTGTTAGGGTTTTGGGGTTTTGGGGTGTTGGGGTGTTAGGGTTTTCGGGGTGTCGGGGTGTTGGGGTGGTCACTGCGTGCGCGTTGCGGGGGGTGTTGGGGTTTTAGTTGAATTCCCCCATTTCCCTATTCCCCCATTTCCCTATTCCCCCATTCCCCTATTCTCTAGACAAAAGAGGAACCAGCGGCCGCATCGAGTAACCAATATAATTCCCCGGCCGGGGGGTGGATGAGACGAGAAGGATAGGAGAAAGGGTCGCCATAAGCAGAGAAAATCTCATGTAGAGCGGGGCGTTTACTTTCGCCGGCAGCGATAAAGATCACACAACGGGCCTGATTGATCAGGGGAACGGTAAAAGTTAAGCGGGGATTGCCGTCTTTCTCGCCGACGGTGATACAGCGATCGCTCACCGTTAAAGCTGCCGTGTGGGGAAAGAGGGAGGCAGTGTGACCATCATCGCCCATTCCTAACAAAATCAGGTCAAAAACGGGAAAATCGGGAGAATTGACCCCAAACCATTGGCGGAGATGATCATCGTATTTTTGGGCGGCCAGGTGAGGATCGGGGTCATCCGTGGGAACATGATGAATATTAGCGGCTGGGATCGGTATGCGATCGAGCCATGCTAATCGGGCCATGCGTTGATTACTGTCGGGATGATCGGGACTAACGTAGCGCTCATCTCCCCAGAAAACGTGAATTTTTGACCAGTCGAGGGGTTGAGAGGATAAAGCTTCGTAGAGAGGTTTCGGGGTACTACCGCCAGAAAGAGCGATGGTAAAATATTCCTGTTGGTCGAGGCTGGTTGTGATTTTTTCCAGAACCAGCGCCAGAGATTTTGCGATCAGAGCTTGTTTATCAGCTAAAACTTCCACCAATTTCTGCATGGGTTTTGTTATCAACTCAGGGGGGCTGTCTTTACTATAGGCTAACCATTGAGGACTCATCTGAGAGCTTGGGAAAATTTTATTCTTTGACAGTCTCTGTCTTAGGTAAGAGATACAGGAGAAAATCTGGCGTTGTCAGATCAGAATATAAAAGATGCAATGCAATCCTTGCTATCAAAGTAATTTCAGTTCCAAGCTGATTCGGAGCATCTTTCAATTTGACAACGCCCTAATTCATCTAAGTAGCTGGTTATAATTAAATTAAAAATGGATTTTAGGTTCGATCCCCCCTGCCCCCCTTGATAAGGCTGTCCTTTAGTCACATCTTTCTTAACATTTCAAACCTTTGTAGCACAAGGCTTTCAAGACTCGGTTAACAATTTGTAATATTCCTTGTTGACACCCTTACTGACAAAGAAAAAACTGAAATCAAGTCAGGAT
>NZ_JADBUN010000020.1:0-53121 GCF_020245625.1 Microcystis sp. M049S2
AAGGGCGAACGCAATTCGCCCCTACAATGGCATTTTTTTCGGTTCCGTCGGGGTGCATTGCACGCACCCAAGACATTACATGGTGATATTTTGTTCATTAATATTAATGTCCCTTTGAGAAAAATTAACAATTTTTTCAATGGTTTTGATATGGGTTTTTTGTCCAGAGGATTGAGATTGCAAACCCTTAGCAATATTGTTAAGAATATCCTTTAAATTAGGTAAAGGTTCGGATTCTACAATGTCAACCAACTCGGTTATAATTTGGCTTAATTCGGGACGGGTTTTAGCAACAGATTCCACCTCTAGAATTGCCTGTCCATAATCTAAAGGTTGTTCGGGTGCTTTTTCAATTGCGGTGACAGTATCTGGAGAAACTTGTTTCAGGGAAGTGAGAAATTTTTCTGTTTGTTGCCAAACTTTCTCTCCCACTTTTTCACCAGTTTTCTCTAACGCTTTAGTGGCAATAATCGAACCAACTGCGATCGCTGCTCCTGTAAGGGGGTCCATAGATAAAATCGGGGTGATGAGGGTTGAGTTTATTATATTATTGGGTTTTGATTTTTTGCCACAATATAGGGATTTTAGAGATTGCTTCAGTGGTAAATTCCTGTACTGCTAAAGTAAACTTGTGGTTAAGGTATCATTCATGATTCAGTCCTCATTTTAGCTTTCATAATTTTATTCTCCCTTATTTTTCTCGATCAGTCACAGTCCATGACACAATCACAGCAATCACAGTCAAGACGGCATGGGAGAGGAAAGATCCGTGTTATCGTAAAAATGGGGATAGATGGGGGGGTTGGTCTTGCAAAATCGGCAAATAGGGATAAAATCAAAACAAGTTAATTTTTTCCTTACCATATCATGTTAACCCCATCGGATAGTAAATTATCTAAGCAGCAGCAGATTCTCTCGGCTGTTTCCGAAGAGGAACAGCTTAAACAGCAACGGATTCAGGAAGTGCTATTGTTAATAGATAGTTTATTCCAAAGAGAGGAAACGACTTTTAGAATTATCATCGACTGTCTTTACGATGTGGGTTCGTTAAATTTAATTAATAAAAAGTTTCATCGTCGTTACTTAAATTTTATTATGAAAGCGATCGCTCGTTTTTCTAAGCCTATATTCAGAATTTATGCTCTCTATTGGGTGAAAAAAAATAGCCCCAAATTAATTACTAATTGGTTGGCTAGTAAGGTTAAATTCTAGATCGATCCCCCCTTAATCCCCCCTTGATAAGGGGGGGAACTGACGAGTTAACACCTAACCACTTATAAACCCCAGAGACAGTAAACAGTGGTCAGTAAACAGTAAACAGTGACCAATCAATAACCACTGATAACTGATATAGCGTTTCTCATTAAGATGAAGTATAGGCTAATCTGATCCTGTCTCCTGACTCCCCAAAACGAAGACTTCGTCCCTCACTATTAAGATATAGGGACTAAATTTGCACCTGTCTGAGATGACGACGGGGATCGGTGGTACGCTGAGATTTAATTTTCTCGTATAATTCCCGTTCGATCGCGGTTAATTCTTTGGGAGTATCGATGACAATTTTGACTAATTGATCGCCGCGTTGTCCTTTATTATCTATCCAACCTTTGCCGCGTAAGCGCAGGGATTGACCGGAACGAATACCGGCGGGAACTTTTACCGTCACCAGGCCATCGGGGGTAGGAACTTCGATCGCTGTGCCTAAAACTGCTTCATCGGGAGTAATCGGCACTTCACAGGTTAAATTATCGCCTTCAAAAGTAAAGAAAGGATGGGGTTCTAATTCCACATCGAGAAATAGATCTCCCCGTTGTTTACTCAAGGGATCGATTAGTCCTTTACCCCGTACCCGGAGACGATTACCGGTTTTGGTTCCTGGGGGGATTTTGATATCGATCATTTCTCCGGCTAAATTAACCCGTTTTTGTACTCCTCGTAAAGCTTCCCCAAAACTCAGACGCAGTTTAGCGGTGGAGACACCAGAAGTGACGGATTGCGGTGGAGTACGAGCGCCGGCAAAGTCGTTAAAATTGCTAAAATCGCCAAATCCTCCCCTCGGAGTACCGTAGGAATGGGAACCGGGGCGAGTACCGCCGGAGCGCCCCATGCGACCGAGTAGTTCGTTGATAAAATCATCAAAGGTACTGTACTGGCTAAAGTCAAAACCGTCCGAACCAAAGTCAACCCCCGGATTACCACCCGGCCAATTTGATCGCCCGGCCTGTTGCCAATATTGTCCAAATTGATCGTATTTTTGGCGTTTTTCGCTATCGGAGAGGACTTCGTAAGCTTCGCTAATTTCTTTAAAACGTTCTTCCGCGCTTTTATTGTTAGGATTGCGATCGGGGTGATATTTGACGGCTAATTTGCGAAAAGCTTTTTTAATTTCTTCGGCGCTGGCAGTTTTACCTACTCCCAGAACGGCATAATAATCTTTATAATCTGCGGCAGGCATCGATACGCTATCTCCTTAGCAATGGGGATTCAGTCGGGATACTCCTAATCTAACTTAATTTTATCGTTGTCAGGCTTGAATCAGTGATCAGTGATCGGTGAACAGTAACCAGTAACCGGTGATCAGTGAAAATAAAGTGCCAAAGTTTTCACTTAACACTATCTACTTAAAACTCCAATCTGATAACTGATAACTGATAACTGATCACTGAAAGGGAAATTGCCGACGACGACGATACCAAGTTCCCACACCTACTAACAGAGCAATGAGGGTAAAAGCCACCATTAGGGGCAATATATCGCCTTTTCCTAAAGATTTTAAACCCGCACCCATCATGACAAAGGGTAAAATTCCGGGGACAGTGCCTAATAAAGTGCCGATGAGATAATCGCGAAAACGGATGGAAGTTAATCCCGCAACAAAGTTAACGATACCGTAGGGAATAATCGGTAATAGACGGATAGCAAACATATAAAATAGCCCGTCTTGCTGCATTTCTGCATCGATCGCTTGCCATTTTCCCTGAAATTTTTTGGCGGTATATTCCCGGCCGATAGTACGGGTAAAAGCAAAGGCAACTATAGCGGCCACCAAAGCGGCGATCGTTGTCCAAACTGTTCCCATAACTACCCCAAAGATCGCCCCACCACTGAGGTTTAAGGGGGTAGAAGGCAGGATTAAAATTGTCCCAATCGTATAGAGAATAATATACAAAATGGGGGCTATAATTCCCATTTGTTTTAACCAGATCTGTAATTGTTGGGAGTCGATACCACCGAGCAGATAAACTCCGATCGCCGTGGCGATAATACAAATTATGGTTAGGATAATAACACTACTTTTAGTTTTAGACATTTAACGGTAATTTTGGGCTAAGTGCGGGTTATAAAACATAAGATGCAGCCGGGGTCAATATTTCCCTATTGCCAAAAATATAGCAGAAATCGGCTAAGAATCGCTCTCGATCTCAATATTAGCGGGCTGCCCTATCTGTCCCCAAATTACCCCCGATATCGCTGTGGGTAGTTCAGTTAATCTCCTCGCAAACCACGATCGAAAAACCATTGACTTTATAGTTATCGGCAATTACTGTCCCTTGATCCACAGACCAACAATTATAATCGGTTTCTGCCCAAGCTGCCGTGTCAATAATTCTTAGCCAACGATAATTATTCGATGACGGGGGAAGACGAAAATCCACTGGCAGATAATACATATTAATTAACACCAAAAAATCGTGATCGCCGACGGCACTACCATCAATTAAAAACCAAATACAGCGATCATCGGCAGTTAAATCGCTAACCCCATCGGTTTTTTTAAATAAATAGGTGACATCATTGCCTGCATCGAGAACCATATCGCCATAGCGGCGCTGTTTTAGTGCTATATGATTGTTTCTTAAGTGAGCAATATAAGCGACAAAAATAAATAAAGGATTGCGTTCTTCTTGATTAGTTCCCGTGCCAAAATTATTGTGATAAGCTTCCCGATAACCCGTGGGCAGTAGATGGGGTGAACGGGTGGCAATCATATCATAATTATTCCAAGTGGCCACACTATCAATATTGTAGGGATTATTATTACCATTTTGGCTGCGGCCAAATTCATCGCCCCAGACAGTCATGGGAACACCGCGAGACAAAAATTGAATCGTCCAAAAGTTGCGTAATCTTTGGCGACGTAGGGCATGATCACCCCCAGAATCCCAAGAATCGTTATTATTATTGCCGCCATCGGAAGGACCAAAGGGCCAGGGAGTGAGGTTATTTTTATGGTTATAACTGACCAAATCCATCAGGGTAAAACCATCGTGGGCAACAATAAAATCGATCGATTTTTGTGGTCCGCCTTGGTCGTTAAAATTGCAATAATCTCCGTTCACCTGTTCGATGAATTTAAAAGTATTACCATCTCCCTTTAAAAAACGCCGAATTGCATCGCGATAACGACCATTCCACTCGCCCCAACCCGATGGAAAATTACCCACTTCGTAACCCCAGATATCCCAAGCTTCGGCGATCATTTCCGCATCGTATTTCTTGCCTAATTTCTCGATCTTTTCTAACAAAGTATGTTTAGGGAAGAATTGTTTTTGTTTGCCCCGATCTTCTCGTTGATGACTAGAAGGAGTTCGGCCGAGGACGGGGGCCAGATCAAAACGAAAACCATCAACTCCCATGGTTTCTAACCAATAGGTGAGGGAATCAAGAACCAGATTACAGGTGACAATATGGGAAAAGTTTAATTGATTTCCGCAGCCTGTCGCCCCATCGACTAGATAATGTTCATCGGTGAGTTGATAGTATTCCACCACATCAAAACCACCAAAACTAACAAATCCGGTGACATCGTTGCTGCCCCAATTGCCCCCTTCTCCGGTGTGATTATAGACCACATCGAGATAAACTTCCATACCTTGGTCGTGGAAAGCTTTGACCATGGCCTTAAATTCTCTGGTCGGTCCCCCGGGGGAGCGATCATAAGCATAACGGCGATCGGGGGCGAAATAACCAAAGGTCATGTAACCCCAATAGTTACCGCTGGGGCGATCGTCGGGGTTATTATCGTTAGCGGTTTCTTGGACTGGTAAGAGTTCGATCGTGGTAAATCCTAGCGCTTTCAGGTATTTGGCCATATAGCCGGCTCCTGCATAAGTTCCTCTGTACTGGTCGGGAACGTTGGCCACTTCCTCAAAACCCCTAATTCCCTTGAGAATATCTTCTAAACGACTAGCAGAGGGGTGATTGCTTAAACCGCGCACATGGGCCTCATAAATGATCGCTTTTTCGGCACCCAGACGGGGACGAATCCCGGTGGAAGTTCCATCCGGTGCGATCACAATACCTTTGGGCGACCATTTACCCGTATCGTATTGCCGCTGGATCACTCCTTTGTAGTTCCCCCCTCCCGTGGCATACATTCCCGCATTTTCTCCGGCCGCGATCATGGCCGGGGTTTCCAAGTCGTGGGAAAGTTCTCGCGCGTAGGGATCGAAGAGGACTTTATTGGGGTTAAAACGATGGCCAAAATCGTCCACATCTGCCCGAAAACCAGCGTTACTGTGGCCTCTTTGCCATTTTTGATCAAATTGCCAATTGGGACCCCAACAGCGAAAAGCGTAGTAACTGCCGTGGGGAATACTGGCGATTTTTGCCCGCCACGTATCATCATTTGGGTTTTTTGTCAACCAGTAATCATACTTAGCGTTTTCTCCCGTCGGGCGATCGTAGATTTCCAGAAGAATCTGACTGGCATTTTTAGAATAGACGGCAAAGGTGACACTATCGCTCCGATAATGCGCCCCGAGGGGATAGGTGGCATCGGCCCAGAGATGGCTATCTAGGGGGGCATAATTACCAGATTGGGGATGATTTTGACCGAGCGCTGGTAACATAAACTGCGGGATAATATCGCCTTTGATGATAGACATTTTTCGCTCAAAGAAACAAGAAAAAAATCTAAAGCTTGCTCCCCCCAAAAAACCAGCTATGCAATTTCTACTAACTACTTACATGATTTTCCTCTCTAAAGCCAGAATTGACAATCATCTTCTAATAAACTAGGATAAATTCCTTGTAAGCGTCGATAAGCAATAATGTCCGCTCCATACAAAGGGATAGGTAAACGGGGGTCTTTGAGAGAACCATAGTGAAGTAAAGTTAATTTTAACGTAGTGTCAACTAACTGTTTTAAATGTACTTGCTCTCCTAATTCATGAACTTTTAAACGCAAGGGACGAGGAACACCAATTTGTTCAGAAACTTGGGACGTTATCAGGATAACTTCCCGATTTGATAAAGCTAAAGCTAATCCTTTGGAGGGAGCATTTATCTGTTTTTGCTGAAGATTATAAAGTCTAGGAATGCCAGTCTTATAACATTCTACGAGAATAAATTTAGCATTAATTGCTCTCGCTCTTGCCAGTAAATTGTCAACCTCCTTTCCTTGAAATTTACCATCTCTATAAATGAGAACTGTCTGATTTTTTAGTTCAGCTTGCGGTAAAAAATTTTCCAGCATACGTTGAGGAATTTCTTCTCCCTCGGTTAAACTATCTTCTACCCGACAGCGAACAAATTCTCCCTGTTTTCCATATAGTCGCACACTTGCACAAATATTGAGACTCCCCGGAAGATTTTTTTTAGGCATCCTTCCCACATCTAAACCAATAAAATAATCGGCAATTTCTAGAGGTTCAGCAAGGACATAGGGTAAATTTCCTAATTTGGCTAGGATCCCTGGGACAACTTGATTGAGAATATTATTATAGTTGCTCTTATTATTTAAAGTTTTCTCATAAATCATTTGAGTCATAACTCCACGATCCAAGAACTTTTTTTTAATCCACGAATATAAACTTCCTTCTTCAGTATTATCAGCATTGCGATCCTCTTGAGGAAGAAATACTAAAGCAATATCTACAGGAATTTCTCCTCGAATTAATTGATCAACTGCTTCTTCCAGTCTGGCTCTTTTTTCAAATCCTACACCTTCAACAGAGAAATTTATTTGATTCTCTGGTGGCAAAATAGTTTCAAATTTATAAAGTTTTAATCGCTTTTCTAATTGTTCTCTAAAATCTCCCACTTTCAAATTAGCTGGTTTCAGAATAGCTAAACGAATTTTACGAGCAGTATCCTGATAGTCTTGATGACGTTTATATACACCACCCTTCGATAATCCTTTGAGAGTTTCTCTTTTTTCTCCCCTTTCTCCCTTACCAAATAAGATAGGAGTTTGCTCAAGAGAAATAGAAGGAGTCCAAAAGACTTCGGGGTATTCTTGGCTGTTAATACTTCTTTCTCTTAACTGAAATCCAAAGTTATTTAAAGTCTTTTGTGCTTCCTGTTTATATAACTTTAATAGTTCTTGTCGTTTAGCATAGGAAATTTTTGTTTCCTTTAATAACTCTCCGTAATTGACTTGAAATAAACTCTCATCTTTATCTGTCATACAGGGTTTTAAAGCTGCCAATGGATAAATATACTCCTGGGGATTTTTGCCAAATTGTACCGCCACCACTGGTTGCGCCAGATGAGCTTCTTCTAATTTTCTTCGACTAATTGAACCCGTAGCTTTTGTTAATAGTTCCTCTCTTTTTTCCCCAATTGTACCCGCTATTTTAATAATTTTAGCTGTCCCATTAGTTTCTATAGTTTTAACCTTTAAACCTACTAATAATTTAGCGGCATCTTGTCTATAGGGATGATTTTCATAAAACTGTTCTAAATCTCCACTATAGACAATACTACTTTCAACAGTTAAACAAATAGCTGGATCGGTGTCATTGATGATTTCTGCCCAAAAGTTAACTTCTCTCCTTACCTGTACTTGGTTTTCACTTATCTGACTATCTTTGGGAAAAACTATTGGATAGGAAAATTTACCAAATATTTTCAGAATTCTAACTGCTAATTGTGCTGTAACTAAAGCTGTTATCTGCCAGTCTTTTAGCCAATGAATAGAATAATAGTGATCGCCAATATCTTCTCGTAAAACCTCTTGAATATCTGATAAAGCTTCTTTCCACTGTTGTGGAGAGGGAAGAGATTTTTCATCTTTAGCTAATAACCAAAAACAATTATCTTCAAAAATAACCACCACATCGGGAAACTTCCGACTGAATTGCCAACTAAAACGATGCCCTATTTTTCTAGTAACTTGATGATTAAGCTTAAAACAATTTAAACAATTATTCTTGAGAGTTAAGGAACTAATTTCACTCAAAAATGTTGGGGAATTGGCTGTGTTAGCTGCTGTGTAATTCATAATCTAAACCTCCTTATTTGCATAATCACAAATCGATGTAAAAGGACAATAACTACAGGCATAGCCACTTTGGGGCGGGAAAATATGATAAAAATCTTCGGGATGATCTTTATATTTTTGTAGTTGTTGCTGATGTTTTCTGGACAGGAAAGCTAGTTCGATTTTAACTGCTTCCATTGCCTCGGAAGACAGGGAGATGTTTTCTGAGCTTGTTTGGGTTTCTAAATTGTAAAAAGAAGCGACAATTTTTTTATGAGGATAACGGTAACTAGCCGCCAGTAAATAAATATGAGCCTGACGACGATCAAAATTAGATTGACCAGTTTTCAAATCTAAAATATGTATAGTGTCATCAGCTTCTCTGAAAATACAATCAAAGGCAGCGGACAAATTAAACCGATAGTTACCTTGCTCGATAACAATAGGTTCTGGATAACCTTCATCGCCTCTAGATAAATTAATAATCTCTTTATTCAATAAAATTGGTTGTTGATAGTAATTGTTTAAAATTACTAAAACCCTGGCTTTAATTTCTGGAGATTCTTGATTTAATTGCAGGATTTCTGCCACTTGTTCCACCCCATCAGAACTGGATAATCTCACCGGCTCTTGATGAAACTCAAAAACTCCTCGTTGTGCCAACTTACCAATTTTTTGCGGTTGATTATCTTCTGATAATAATCTTTGGACTTCTGGTTCTTTGTTTCGCGCTTTTTCAAACCCCCGTTTTGTCTGACAATGCCAATTCTCATAGCCAATCGCTGGTTTTAGCGATCGCCAAAGACTATAGCTCATCGGAGGATACCAAGGCTTTTTGGGAAACTGACAGGACACAATTTTTCCCCTCGGTCAGGATAATGCTAGGATGATACGGCAGTGTTTGCTCTGGTGTTGACTAAAATAATCAACGCCAATGAACTAACTTTAGCCTATGTTGACTGAAATAGTCAACCCTTGATATAATTTTTTTGAGCGATTGAGAGAAAAGCAGTGTCAGAAACATTTGGACAGGTTATCCGCAAAGCTCGTCGAGAGGAGGAATATAGTCAGAGAGAACTAGCTAAGTTGATTGGGGTGGACTATACCTATCTATCGAAGCTAGAAAATGATCATGCGGGTTATCCTCCTAGTCAGCAGGTTATTGAGTCCTTAGCGACTCATTTAAAATTAAATGCTCAAACATTAGGGGAATTGGCAGGACGAATTAGTTCAGATGATCAAAAAGTCTTCAAAGAGTTAGTTCAAAAATACCAACAAATGCCAATTTTATTGCGTCGCATGAAAGACAATCCTAATTTTGCCAAAAAAATTATTTCTGAGGCGACAGAATTAGAACCAGAGGAGTAAATATCTTGGATATTATTAAACCCTATAGTTTTATTCCCAAAACAGAGATTGAAGCTCAGGCAGACAATATTCTGAAGAAAGTAAAAGCTCATCGTCGTCGTCCCTTAAAAAATTGCGATATTGCGGAAGCAGCGGCTGATTATTTTGATTTAGCTATTGAATGGACGGATATAAAGCCAGATCAAGAGGGAGAAATCGCCGCAATGATTATTCCCACAGAAAAGAAAATTATTCTTAATGAAGATGTAAAATTCTTAAAAGATTCTCAAAATTCATCCCTGGCAAAAGAAGGTTTTAAAAATTCGAGTTTAGCTCATGAAATTGGTCATTTTGTCCTTCATATTAATCAAACAGCCGTCTCTAACTTTTTGGATCGAATCAATCAGGGAGATTCCCTAGAGACAATTCAACCTTTTCTATGTCGGACAGTTGATTCTAGCCAAAGAATTGAATGGCAAGCCCAATATTTTGCCAGTTGTTTACTAATGGCGATGAGTGAGTTAGAGAAAGCCATCAAGGGCCGTGACTTGACAAAATGGGGACATCTGTATGCGATCGCCGACGAGTTGGGAGTAACTATTACTAATCTTAGAAGTCGTTTAGAAAGTCTCCATTGGATTAAAGTCGATAAAAAAGTAATTTACCCCAGCAGTAATTTTCCCAAGAAATAGCTTCAATGTTCCGGGGGAGATTTTGCCTATCTCGATGGACTTATTTACTAATAATTTCCGTGGTTTGTGAGTTAGGAATCGGTTCAAAGTTGTGGTCGTCAGCCAGATATTCGGGATAGGTGGAGAATTGGGGTAGTATTTCTAGGGTAAAAGCTTCGGCAGCTTTCGAGCGATAACGATTCGGGTTAATAATTACCGATAAAGTGCGCCTCACTTCCACATCTTTAATTCTGGTCGCGTGGATAACTCCCATTTGTAGTTCTTTTTCGATCGCTGTCACCGAGACAAAGGCCGCCCCTAAACCGGATTGGACGGCATTTTTAATCGCCTCGATCGAGTTAAGTTCCATCTCCACTTTTAAGCGTTTGGTATCGATATCGCAACGAGTTAAAACCTTGTCAATGACTTTGCGAATCGTCGATTGGGAATCGAGGGTGATAAATTTTAGTCGATATAAATCCTCTTTTTGAATCATTTCTACCTTAGACAGAGGATGAAAAATCGGCAGGACTAAAGCCAGTTCATCTTCTGCGTAGGGGATAATCCGCAGGGTTTCTTGTAATTCGGCGGGAACTTCTCCCCCGATAATGGCTAAATCCACTTGACCGTTAGCAACGCTCCAAGAGGTGCGACGGGTGGAATGAACTTGTAGCTGTACGGATACTTCTGGGTATTTTTGGCGAAAAATCCCGATCATGCGCGGAAGAAGATAGGTTCCCGTGGTTTGGGAAGCACCGATGATTAGGGTTCCACCTTGCAGATTTTGTAGATCTTCGATCGCCCGACAGGTTTCTTGACAGAGAGTGATAATTTTTTCGCCGTAGCTTAAGAGTAGGTGTCCCGCTTCCGTTAATTGGGCTTTCCGACCGCCTCGGTCAAATAAAGGCACATTTAGCTGTTTTTCGAGGTTTTGTACCTGAAGACTGACCGCCGGTTGGGATACATACAGGGTATCTGCCGCCCGTTTAAAGCTTCCCTCAGCAGCGATCGCCTTGAGAATTCTCAGTTGGTCTAGGGTGAAAGGAATGTCGGTCATAGAAAGCCTCAAAAACAGCGACAGGAGAAGGGGATGACAACAGCGACAAATCTTAAGCCAGTGCGGATAAATAAATACACTGAATTGACAGTACCACACCACGGGGATCAATACTTCAGGTAGTTCGATTATCGGTTATTTTAGTCTTCAGTCGTCGATCGTCGGTCGTTAACAGTCAGGAAATTGCTTTTATTTATTCTCGCCACTCGCCACTCCCCTCTCCCCACACCCCACACCCCACACCCTGCCTCCACGAACAAACTTTTTGCCGCAAACCCTATCTATCGTTGCTAATTCAATTTCACTGAAAAAATATGAGGCAATTAAAATCATTTTTATTGTACTTGTCCGCGCAGAGCATAACGATCTTTTTCTAAACCGAAAGCGAAGAGAAAAGAATGGCGTATAGTGGGGTTAGAGAGAGTAAAAAAGAGAAAGAGAGCAATAACAGCCAATCCTGAGGATAAACTAAACATAGTTTCGTAGGAAATGGCTAAAACCCCCAGAATTGGACCGGCTAAGGCTGTTCCCACATCAAAACCGCCGATACAGATAGAATAGGCCCGGCCGCGTTCTTGGGGCCCAGAGCGATCGGAGATTAAAGCCAGTAACATAGGGAATAAAATCCCCCCTCCCGTACCTTCGAGGATAGCGGCTAAAATTAAAGCCGAAGGAGATCGGGCAGAAGATAGAACCAACATGGATAAACCATAGCAAAAAACGCTAATAGTGACGAATAAACCCCGTCCATAGCGATCGCTGGCTCCTCCCGACAAAATCCGTCCGATTACGCCCGATACTGCCGCATAACTGTAGAATACACCAGCACTGAAAGGTATCTGATTTTCGAGGAGAAACAGGGGTAAAAAAGCGACTAAACCGCCGAATAAAGTACCAACCAGCAGAAAAACTAAGGTAGGAACTAAAAAAGCTCGCTCTTGACATAATGCCCAGAAACTGCGCTCAATTGTCGGATTTTCTGCCTTCATTTCCGCTAATTTTTTCTTGAAGTCGGGTTCTTGAATGGAGAAACCCAAGAGAAAGGCGATCGCTCCTGAAGTGGCGGAAACTAGAAATAAACCGTCATAACCGATCGATTCGTAGAGATAACTGCCTAAAGCCGGACCGATTCCCATGCCTATAGGTGCAGTTAAACTCATATAACCAATTATCTCCCCCCGTTGACGAACGGGGGAAAAATCCACCACTAGGGTGCTGTAACCGGTGGTAAAAGCAGCGATACTGAGTCCATGGTAGGCGCGGACGGCGAATAAAGAGGAAAGATCGCGAAAAAATAGATAACCGAGGGGTGCGGTAGCGGCGACAATAGTTCCAAATAAAACCACTAATTTGCGACTGCGGCGATCAACTAGATTGCCTAACCAACTGCGCGATACAATTAAACCGATGGCAAAGGCCCCCATGACAAAACCGATATCCTGTTTGCTACCGCCTAGGGATTTAATATAGGTGGGGAGAGTGGGGACAAGAGTGGTGATACTTATCCAGAAAAACAGCGCCGTGACGAAGAGGATCAGTAGTTGACGACGAGTTTCGCCAGTAAGCGATCGAAAAGTTTTGAAAGCGTTCACAACAGCGACCGTCACAGGCAACAAAAAGACCCGGAGATCACGCCAGTCACAAGCATCCCGTATTGCTGCTACCTTCCGGTCCTGACAAGGTTAAGGCGTTGCGATCGCATGAGTCCGAGTCTTTTCTATCATAACATCTTTTTCGGGGATACCGGTATTTTTTTTCTGGAGAATTTCCTCTCAATCTAGACTGGGAAAAGAAATTTTCTCAACGAGGGGGTTTTTGCAATTGTTGTTGTAGAGAAGTTTCTGGTTCGATCGCCAATCCGCTAAACTGTCGGATTAAGACGGAAGGACTCTCCCTAGAATCGGCAGCTAGGAAAAATAACCAACGGCTGCCGGGGGTGAGTTGTTCAATGGAATTGAAGTTACTTGTCAACCAAATTAGCGGTAAATTAGGCAGATTAGCCTTTTTTTGACTAGCTTTTGCATCTATACTGGCTAAAGTTTCTAAAATGACCCTTTCCCCCTGAATTAAACCCGTTTCACCGGTCCAGAGTTTTACATTTAATTGCCGACGATGGGCATAAAAATAGAGGGAAGCAGCGGCAATAATCGCCCGTTCAAAACTGTCTTCTTGCCAATCACAGAGGGTATCGAGACAGATAATCACTTCCTGTCCCCCCGTTAACACTTCTAATTCCCGAATTTGCAATTCTCCCAAACGGGCGCTAGTTTTCCAGTGAATTAAACGGCTAGAATCACCCTGGCGATATTGTCTCAGGTTACGGGTAAGTCCTTGACTAGCCCTTTGATAATAGCGATTATTTTCTAATTTTTGTTCCATTTCTTGACCGAGGGAATCGATCAGGGGACATTGTTGCAAGGGTAAAACTTGCGGATAAACTAAGGCTTTAGCCGCTGCTTGCTGACAACGACGACACCAAAATAAACCGAGAGGGGCTGCTGTTCTTAATTGTACTTCTTGCCAGTGATAAATACCCCGTTTACTGGTGGGTAAATAATAGGTCCAACGATGGCAACTTTTGGGGGCAATCGTTTCTATTGGGGTTATTTTTGGCTGATCGAGAACTATAGGCAGCAGATCTGTCACTTCTAACAGATTTATCGGCTGATTGCTCGTATTTTCTATCTCTAGGCTAATACTAAGATCGTCTCCTGCACTCACGGGTACAATGGCAAGACGACGCACTTTCAGAGGAAGAAGGGAACGACGGGGTAAAATTATCGATAAAATTAAAACAGCGATCGTCGTGCCACAGATAGCATACAACCATCCCGCCATGGTATTAGTCGCCGCTCCGAAAAAACAGAGGGTAATGCCAATGATTACCCCACCACCGTAAGCGGGTAAAATACCGCGATCTTCTAACCAAGTTTTCATACTAAATCCGTTGAGTATAGGCTACATATCAGGACGGGCAAAAGGCAAGAGGCAAAAGGGGTAATAAATAATCAGTTTTTAATAACCAGATTTAGTATCATAGGGTTTAGTGGTTTTGTCATCTTTGCTAGAAAGCTAAAATTCAGGCCTACATCTCTATAATTCCCCCAAAAGCCCTCTGATCAGCGAAGGGAGTCTTATCCCTTGCCACTATTGTTATTTTTCTTAACAAAACTTAACAATTGATGGCAAAATTTTGCTTGCTTTTGTGGGCAGATTTTGGGATAATATTTTTAAAAGAGTTTATTCATAATTGGAATTTAAGCAGTCAAAGATAAACACAAACATCCCATTATGCAACAATCATAACCCAAGCCGCCGCTAAAGTCAAGCACTTACTCTAATTATTTTTCGCCTGAAACTTCTAATTCCGTGGTCGGTGGGGGGTTGGGGGTATGAATTAAAATAACAAAGGTTGAAACCCGTGTTTGCGGGAAGCTGCACCGATTTGTTCCATTTTAGGGACGGTAATTTGATTGCGTCCCCAGGAAAAATTAGTTTGCCAACCCTCCAACTCCAATAAAATCGCCTCAGCAAAACAGGCAAACATTTGACGAGAGGGAATATCCATATTAACGATTTTCATAATTTTCCAGTCAATATCGAGGGAATGCTCGACAATGCCGCCCTTAATCACCGAAATATCGGGGGCATTTAACACCGTGCCTAAATTTTTCGGATAACCACCATCAATAATAATGCAGGGGCGCTTGAGTTTATCTGGATCAATTTCCACCCCTTTAGGCATACTAGCCACCCAAACAATGATATCAGCCAGGGGTAAAGCCTCCTCTAGGGGGAGAATTTTACCGCGTCCTAACTCCTCTTGGAGAGATTGTAAACGCTCTTGATTGCGTGCCACATAGATTAGTTCTTTTGTATCGGTTTTTTCATTTAACCAACGACAAACGGCGCTGCCGATATCTCCGGTGGCCCCACAAACCACGACGGTAGATTGAGCTAAATCGATGCCCATTTTGTCAGCGAGGGTTTGCACCTGAGTGCAGATGACGTAAGCGGTGTGGGTGTTACCGGTGGTAAAACGGCCAAAATCTAGCTCGATATTGCGCACCTGTCGATTATCTTTGAGATTAAACTCCTCGAAAATAATTGAAGAAAAACCGCCGAGTGCGGTGATATTGATATCACTTTTTTGAGCGAGTGCCATGGCATTTAGCACCTTACGAATAGCAGACTTTACCCAACGATTCGACAACATCTCTGGTAAAAAACAGGATTCGATATATTTTCCTCTGATGGTTTGCCCCGTGATGCTGGTGACATGAAAATCATCGACAATTTGCGGGGGGGCAGCGCACCAAAAATCTAATCCTTGGTTAGCATATTCAGGATAACCTAGATCGTCGGCGACCGATTGGGCGTGTTCTAAACTGGTAAGATGACCTATAAGACCAAACATTGATTGTTCTTTCGTTAGACTAGATGGCACTAGATAAAAATTAGGATATTGCTAAGAAATCGTTAAGACTCTTAAATATAATACACAAAAGAGCCGCTCTGTGTTGAGCGGCAGCAGGGGAAAAAAAGAAATCTCGATGCTCAAGCTTTAGACAGCAGTTAATCCGTAGGCAGACATCCGCATAATATCACGGGTGCTGAAACCAATATTGCTTAACGCTTCCCCGTAGCTAATCATGAAGTCTTCCACGAGGGCCTCTTTTTCCATAGCGAGGACGCGAGCATCATCCTCGACTTGATTGAGCATTTTCCAGACAATGGGTAGATTAGCGCGATTTGCCGCTTCTAATTCCTCTTTAGCGGTTTCAAAGTTCGCTTTTAGCCATTCTTCGCCAAAATTGAGGTGTAAATATTCGTCTTTAACTACGCCTTCAGTAATTTTACGCGCAAAAGGATCAGCAACGGGAATATAAATATTATAGGCAGCGATCGCGAAAGCTTCGATAATCAAAGATTGGATTAATAAACAGGTGACAACTTTACCTTCTGCGTAGGCAATTTGGAAGTTATCGTGCAGAGAGGAAAAGAATTCTCTGGCATAATCCATATCAGGAGTGATTTTCAAATTTTGGCCGCAAGCTTGAAAACCTTTCATGTGACGGTTTTCCATTTTTGCCAGACGGTGTAATTCTTCTTTGTTATCGGTGAGGATGTCTGCTAATTGAATATAATTGCTATTGGCCTCGTATTCGCCTTCAATAACGATGGCATTAATGCGACTATAGGCTGATTTATAGGTTTCGCTGGTGAAATCAAGCTCTAATGGTACAGCAAGCTCTGGCATAAACTCGATTGACTCCTATTTCTGACGAGATTTTTCCGATGTTCTTTCCAGTCTAGGGTAAGCCTTCTAGATGGAGTGATCTTTTTACGAGTCTAGCTCGATCGGTCTTTTTTGTATAGCTTGGCCTGAGGGGCTGACTTGCCAAGTTAACTATAGCGGTTATCTTTTGCGAGTGAAAACAAATCTAGAGGCAATCCCTTCTTAAGGGAGGAGATTGCCTACTGTTTGCTCAAACCGTGGCTAAAGATTTCCGGCGCTCGGCCTGTTGTAGGATGGCCTTGGCTGCCTGTTTACCGGATAAAGTGGCTCCTTCCATGCTATCAATGTAATCCTGTTGGGTATAACTACCGGCAAGGAAAAAGTTAGCAATAGGAGTCGCTTGCGAGGGACGATAGACATCCATCCCCGGTGCTTCCCGATAAAGACTCTGGGCCAATTTCACCACACTAAACCAAGTCATCTTTAACTCCCGCGAGGAGGGAAATAACTTATGGACTTGCGCTAAAACGTGCTGGGCAATATCTTCATTTTTAGCTTTAATAAAAGGATCCCCAGGGGTTAAAACTAACTGTAATAAAGAACCTTCTCCGGGGCGATAATAATCCCTAGGACTGGTGAGAGCAAGATCTGCAAAACAGGAAAAATCCGCTTGGTGGGTGTACAAAAGATTGTCAATTCCCACCGCTTTTTGCAGTTGTCGCCGTTTTTCGGCATCATTTAACTCCGTCACCCAACCGTCAAAACGCAATTGTACCGTAGCGACGGGGACGGCTTCTAGTCGGAAAATATTGTCAAAAATCGGCATTTTTCGCCAATCTTGGGGAATAAGACGCTGAATACCGGGGACATCACCAGCGCAAACGTAGGCATCTGCGGTGATAGTTTCTGTGGTTTCTCCGTTAGCGACGATCAGGCCATTAACTTGCAGATTTTCGCCCTCTCCAGAATAGAGAATTTCCCGCACCTGACGACGGGTAGAGATTTTGGCACCCCGGGCCTCTAGATAGTTAATAATCGGTTTATGCAGGTATTCGTGGGGGGAACCTTCCAACATCCGCAGGACGGAAGCTTCGGTTTTAGCGGCAAAAAATTGGAAAATCGTCAGCATACAACGGGCCGAGATATTTTCCGTATCGATAAATCCTAAGGCATAGGCGATCGGATTCCACATTTTTTTTAAACTGCCGTCATTACCGCCATGGCTACGAAACCAATCGGCAAAACTAATCGAGTCCAGATCCCGAATCGTTTTCATCGCTCCTTGGAAGTCTATCAGACCGCGGACGATGGGACTGGTACCTAAGGCCAGAGAATTAAAGATTTTATCGGCTGCCGAGAGTTGGGAGGAGGTAAAAAAGGCTTTTAAACCGTTAAAAGGCGCACCTGCGGCGAAACGGAAGTCTAATTCGCCGATTTTTCCCCCTTCGTTGATAAAAGTGTGGGTGTGTTCTTTGAGCAGTAGGGATTGAAAAGCGCCCACTTTTTTCATTAACTCAAAAAGATTATAGTAACAGCCAAAAAAGACGTGCAAGCCCATCTCGATGTGATTACCGTCCGCATCTACCCAACTACCGACTTTTCCACCGACAAAGGGACGAGATTCTAAGATTTCTACTGTACAGCCCGCATCGACCAGATCGATAGCTGTTGCCATTCCCGCTAACCCTGCACCAACGATCACCACTCGCATTTGTCAAGTTCCTGTTACAATTTTTCACTAAATCTTTATTTTACCCCGATCGGTCTGGTGTTTCTTGCTGGCGATTTTTTCAGGGGCGCTTGAGCGCGTGGCAAAATAATTGAGAGTTGCACTGGGGAGAAGTCATTTTGAAGCGACCGCTAGATGGGAGACAGGGATTAATTATTGTCAGTATTATATGGATATTGGGGATATTAGTCGATAGATTCTGGTTTAGTCTCGATCATACCATTCCTGCTTGGGATCAGGCCGATTATCTCAACGGTGGGATTATCTATACCCAAGCTTTCCAAAATCCTCGCTGGTTTGACGGGGATTGGTGGCGCAGTTTATGGCTAATGTCGCCGAAAATTCCCCCTTTAACCTATCTTTTAACGATTCCCTTCTTTAATCTCTTTGGTATTAGCCTTGATGCGGGTATGTGGGTAATGGCTATCTATAGCGCCCTACTGCTCTTTTCTGTGTACGGATTGGGAATTATCCTCTTTAATGGGACTGTGGCTTTATGGGCGGTCTTAATCTGTCAATTTCTACCCGGTTTATACTATTATCGCCTCGAATATCTCTTAGATTTTCCCTTAGCGGCAATTGTAACGTTTTCTTACTTATGCTTGACATGGTGGCGATTTAGTGGACAAGGCTGGCCAAAAGCGATCGCTTTCGGTATTTCTTTCGGTTTAGGGATGTTAGTCAAACAAACCACCCTATTTTTCCTCTTTTTACCGATTTTGTGGGTATTGGGCGAAAATCTCCGGCGAAAACGTTGGGGCAATCTAGCGCAATTAATGCTGAGTTTTTTGACGGCAGCATTGTTAATGTTTCCCTGGTATCGGACGAATTGGTTATTAATGTTAACCGCGGGCAAACGTGCCACGGTAGATTCGGCGATTTTGGAGGGAGATCCGCCTCTTACCAGTCCTGATGCCTGGACATTTTACGCCCAAGTTTTACCCTATTTTCTTTCTTGGGTATTGTTATTAGTTCCCCTGGTGGGATTATTAATCTCCTTACGTCATAGAAAAACCGAAGATAAGGTTAATCGTCCTGTGTGGATTTGGTTAGGAGTTTTTCTGCTGGGGGGATACCTATTATCATCCCTAAATATCAATAAAGATGCTCGTTATATTTTGCCGCTTTTACCGACTTTATCCTTAATTTTATCCGTTGGTTTATTATCTTGGCGTGGTCGTTTTGCCCCTGGTATCCGTTGGGGAACGATAACTATTGCCGCTATCCTCACCAGCTTAAATTTATTCCCCTTGGGGGGAGAGCTAATTACTAACGTTTTCAGTCCCGAATTACAACACCATCCCTATTTAAAAACCGGCTGGCAGCACGAAGAAGTAGTTAAAGAGATTCTAGCCGATTCTCCCTATCTTCGCAGCACCCTAGGGGTTTTACCTTCCACCCCCGAATTAAATCAACATACTCTCTCTTTCTACGGTGGTAAACATAATTCCCAGGTTGCCGGCAGACAGGTGGGAGTTCGGGAAGAAGATATCGAAAAGGATGTCAATTCTTTAGATTGGTTTTTAACTAAAACTGGTGAACAGGGTTCCGTCCCCGATGTCCAGAAAAAAATTGTTAATCGAGTCGCCACCGGTCCAGATTTCCAAGTGGAGAAAACTTGGCAGCTACCGGATGATAGTACCCTATCCCTACACCGTAAAATAGACCCCTCCGTCACGGTTAAACCCCTTGAAACTGCGCCAAAACGGGTGGAATTAAGAGAGATTGCTATTGCCGAAAAAGCTTCTCCTAATCAACCCATTCCCGTGGTTTATAAATGGGCTGGAGACTGGCAACAATTAAAGTCAGGAATAGTAATTTTAACTTGGCAAGAAGTGGACGGTAAGGATTATTGGATGCACGATCACGGTATTGCTATGGGGGGATTAATGGCAAAAAAATTAACTCCAGAAGAGCAACAAAAGGGTTTTGAAGTCACTGAAAAAACTGCCATGCAGTCGGCAGCAACCCCCGGAGTTTATCGCTTATCTGCTGTCTATCTCAATCGGGAAACTGGCGAAACCTATCCGATTAAAACTAACGCTGAAATTACCATCGATCCTCAAGTTGCCAAGTTAGCAACCCCCCAATTAGATTTAGTGACCCAATTGCGCTTAAAGTCTGCTAATATTGGTCAAGGATTAACGGGGATTGAGCCAATTTTTGAGTTAACTAATCGTATCAATCAATACGATTCGATTCAGGATTATGTGCTGCAAGCAGACAAGGCTTTTTCCTATCGTTTACAGCAACAAAACCCCCCCGATAAATTATCTTTAGCCTACGGATTAGCAATTTCTAAGGTACTACAACAGGATGTGGCAGGGGCAATAAAAGCCACCGAGGAAATGATTAAAATTGACCCCCATAATCCCTATCATTATGCTTATCAAGGTTTTATTTATCTCTACGATTGGCAACCGCAAGCAGCCCAAAAAGTCTTAGATAAAGCTAGACAATTAAATCCCGATAGTGAGGAAATTAAGACTTTAAATGCAGTGGCTGCCCTGATGGGGGGAAATCTCGTTAAAGCTTGGCAATTATGGCAGTCAAATTAAAATAGAGTGGGAAGTGGGGTGTGGGGTGTGGGGTGTAGGGTGTGGGGTGTGGGGTGTGGGGTGTAGGGTGTGGGGTGTGGGAAGTGGGAGGTGGGGGAGTGGGGTGTGGGGAGTTTTCTCAGTGAACTGATAACTGAT
Source organism: Microcystis sp. M049S2 (assembly GCF_020245625.1). Lineage (NCBI taxonomy): Bacteria > Bacillati > Cyanobacteriota > Cyanophyceae > Chroococcales > Microcystaceae > Microcystis > Microcystis sp. M049S2. Next base: position 20,946 of record NZ_JADBUN010000020.1, read on the forward strand.
AACTGATAACTGATAACTGATAACTGATAACTGACTTCTAACCCAATGTTGGACAAAGATAAGTAAAAATTATTTATTGACTGCAAAAACTTAAGAATATTTAAATTAACATTCCGCAATATTTATAAATTCTTAAGAATTAATTGAGAAAGATTTTTATTTAACAACGATGTTATGATAGTTACAGCGATTTGATAGAATTTCATAATGGGTTATTCTGTGCTTTTTTGGGCAGCAATGGTTGAAACCCTTACCACACCTAGAAGGTGATCCTAATTAAAACGGGTAAATTAGTCAATTTCACCCACAACGATCATCTTTTTTTTGTGTAGTTTTATTGCAAAAAAAAAGTTTTTTTGACAAAAAGCACAAAGTATGATAGGAACCTAATGTATTTCTGGTTGCGAGTAATTATTGTAGAGAAGGGAGAGGGAAGTGGAGAAGTGGGGAAGCTGTCTCATCACCCTATCACCCCAAAACCCTATCACCCCAAAACCCTATCACCCTATCTCCTGCCTCCTGAATACCGACTCCTATCTCACCATTGAGATAACTACTGTAACAACTCCCTGGGATCGGTGACTTCCCCTTTAATCGCTGCCGCTACAACCATCGCCGGACTCATCAACAAAGTACGCCCGGAAGCGGAACCTTGACGACCTTTAAAATTACGATTGGAGGAGGAGGCGCTGATCTGATCTCCCTGCAATTTATCAGGATTCATGGCTAAACACATGGAACAGCCAGCCTCGCGCCATTCAAAGCCCGATGCTAGGAAAATTTGGTCTAATCCTTCCGCTTCCGCCTGTTTTTTGACTCTTTCGGAACCGGGGACGATAAAAGCTTTCACATGGGGGGCCACACGATGACCTTGGGCAAATTTGGCCGCTTCGCGCAGATCACTGATCCGGCCGTTAGTACAGCTACCGACGAAGCAGACATCGATTTTTGTGCCTTTAATCGGGGTGCCGGGGGTGAGTTTCATGTATTGATAGGCTTCCTCTGCGATCGCTCTTTCACTTTCTGGTAAACTTTCGGGAGTGGGAATGACTTCGTTAACCCCGATTCCTTGTCCCGGGGTGATACCCCAAGTAACGGTGGGTTCGATTTCGCCGGCATCGAAGACCACCACATCGTCATAAACCGCATCGGCATCGCTTTTAATGCTTTCCCACCAATTAACCGCACTTTCCCAGTCTTTGGGTGCAAAATCACGACCTTTGAGGTAATCGTAGGTGATTTGATCGGGGTTGATATAACCACATCGGGCTCCACCTTCGATCGCCATGTTACAAATCGTCATCCTTTCTTCCATGGACATCCGTTCAATTGTACTACCAGCATACTCGTAGGCATAACCAACACCGCCTTTAACGCCCAATTGACGGATAATATGGAGAATTACATCTTTAGCATAGACCCCGGGGTTTAAATCGCCGTTTACCTCCACTCGACGCACTTTTAATTTCGATAGGGATAGGGTTTGGGTAGCAAGAACATCGCGTACTTGGGAAGTGCCGATGCCAAAAGCGATCGCCCCAAAAGCGCCGTGGGTGGAGGTGTGGGAGTCACCGCAGGCGATCGTCATACCGGGTTGGGTTAGTCCCTGTTCGGGAGCGATCACATGAACTATGCCCTGATTGCCGGAACCTATGCCGTAGAAAGGAATATGATTGGTTTGAACATTAGTTTCGATCGCTCGGATCATTTCCTCGGCCAAATCGTCAAGGAAAGGACGTGCTTGATTTTCGGTGGGGACGATGTGATCGACGGTAGCAATAGTCCGTCTGGGAAATAATACTTTTAAACCCCTTTCTCTTAGCATCGAAAAAGCTTGCGGACTGGTGACTTCATGCACTAGATGCAGTCCGATAAATAATTGTGTCTGTCCACTGGGAAGAATCTTAACCGTGTGTGCGTCCCAGACTTTATCGAATAATGTTCTTGCGCTCATTGACTTTGGAATGATAGTCATCTCCCTGATCATATCAGCTAACCCCGGCCGATAAATATTAATTTTTTCTTTTCTCTTGGTTAGGAGGGATAATAGGTAAATAGCTCTGTTTTTGCTAGATTAAAACCATCAGTTCTTGAGTGAAAGAAACGACTTTCTTCAATAACTATTTGAGTAATTACTGATGCTCTTTACCCCCTGATCCCTATAATTTTTAATAGGATTTAGTCTAACATTCTCTAGGTTTGAATAACCCCTCAGTCCATAGCAAAAAAAATTATTCTTTTCTTGTCACTGATAAATTATGCTCGCTAACTCTCTTGTTCAGATAAATTTCTCCGAGAACAATTAATCCTAGAATCAGAGGTAAACTCAGCCATGCTACTAGGTTTCCTAAGGAGTTAATACTAATAGCAATCAGGAGAGTTACCCCCATATAAATAATCGCTACTTGTGAATGAGACAAGCCAGATTTTTGTAATCTTTGATAAAGGTGACTGCGGTGGGCTTGGAAGATATTTTCCTTTCTAAATAATCGACAAATAAGGGTATAAATAGCATCACCAATCAGAGGAAAAGTGATAGTTAAAGCTGACCAAGCTTGACTTTGATTGCCATGGTTATTAAGTAAAACCATAGCGACAATTGACCCCAGACTGGTGCTACCCACATCGCCCATAAAAATTTTCGCTGGCGACCAATTCCAGAGGAGAAAACCGCCTAAAGCTGCCACCAAAAGCCATAAAATTGGTTGCTGAAAATAGAGAGCGAGAAATCCTAATTGTACCGCAGTACAGCCAGCCACCAAACCATCAAGACCATCCATAAAATTATAAAAATTAATGATCGCGGTCAGGCCGATAATTGTGAGAATAATAGCCAAAATTTTGCCGCCAAAACCCAAATCTAATAGCCACGATTGGGGAAAAGCGCCGAAAAAAGTGACCGCAACACTAGCGGAGGATAACTGCACTAAATAGCGAATACTAGAGGGAATACCGCGACGATCATCGAGAAGGCCGATAATAATTAAAGGAGTCAGGGATAACCACAGGGGAATAAGAGGTAGGGAAGGGGGAAGGAGAAAATAACTGAGGCAGCCAGTCAGAGCAAAAGCAACGACAAAACTGAGTCCACCTCCTCTAGGTGTGGGTTGACTATGGCTGCTACGCTCATTGGGAATATCTAACAATTGTTGACTAAAACGTTGTTTAATCAGGGCAACCACCAGAAAACTGATCAGAAAACTGATGACTGAGAGTAGGGATAATAACATAGGGATTTTTGCGCTCAGATTAATTATCGATCCTACGTTGTTCGGTGACAAAAAGTGCAGATATTGCCCTCGTGGTTTTAGTCAGTGTCAGCATCGCACTTCAAAAGCTAAGGCGCTCCGGGGTTTGGGGAATATGATCAGCAATTTTAGGTTTAACCTACTCTCGATCGCTTTTTACCTGACTGATGCGACGAACGTTTAAAATATCGCTCATCAGCTTAATTTGAGTAACACAGCGTTCAAATTGTTGCAGGTCTTTTACTTCAATTTTCAGGGAAATTAAAGCGGGTTTGCCGAAATTAGTCTTAACTCCGGCATTGCGAACGTTAATATTTTGGTCACTTAAACGAGAGAGAATATCTTTTAAAACCCCGACGCGATCAATCACTTCAATCTGAATATTTACCGGATAAGTTGGATAACGTCCCTGGTCATCTATAGGATTCCAACTAACAGGAATTAAGCGTTCAGCTTCGGCTTTTTCCACATTCGAGCAGCCCTGACGGTGAATAACAATACCTTCCCCCGCATGGGCAACTATACCAGTAATATTTTCTCCGGGTAAAGGACAACAACAACCAGCCAAACGATAGACTAATCCCTCCACACCGGCGATCGGTGATTTACTGACGGGTAAAGCCCTTTGAACGGGAGAAGGTGGTAGAATCAATTGGGAATCAGTTAGGACATCGGGCGGATTTTTGACCGTTAAAATTTCCTGTTGATTTTTAACTGTTTCTTGCAGACGATTAACCACATTTTTTAGGGTAACTTCGCCGTAACCCAAAGCCGCCAATAAATCATCTACTGCCACATAATTGCACTGTTTAGCCACCGATTGCATTCGTTCTGATTTCAGCAGGGCATCGAAGCCAGTTTTACCTAATTCTTTCTCTAATAAATCACGACCTCGGCTAATATTTTCTTCTCGGCGCGATTTTTTGTACCATTGCCGGATGCGATTTCTGGCGCTAGGAGTAACGACAAAATTTAACCAATCTAAACTAGGGTGACTATTTTTGCTGGTGAGAATTTCCACCAGATCACCATTTTGCAAGGGAGCATCAAGAACTGACCATTTACCATTAATCCTTGCCCCTTTCATCTGATTACCTACTTCGCTATGAATATGATAGGCAAAATCTACCGGTGTCGCGCCTTGGGCTAGGGCCACCACATCACCTTTGGGGGTGAAAACATAGATATCTTCTTCAAAGAAATTATTTTTTAGGCCATCCATGTATTCTTGGCCATCTTTAAGGTCTTTTTGCCAGTCGAGCAGATTACGCAGCCAAGCAAATTTTTCATCCGCAGCGGTTAAAGTTGTCTGACTAGAACCGGTTTCTTTATACTTCCAATGGGCTGCAATACCGTATTCAGCAACATGGTGCATTTCTAGGGTGCGAATCTGCACTTCTAGGGGGCGGGCATTTAAACCAACAACGGTGGTATGGAGGGATTGATAACGGTTAGCTTTTGGTAAACCGATATAGTCTTTAAAACGGTTGGGAATCGGGGTAAATTGGTCGTGAACTACGGCTAAACAACGATAACATTCCTCTTTAGTTTCAACGATAATGCGGACGGCGGCGATATCATAAATCTGCTCGAATTCTTTGCCCTGATTGTGCATTTTATGATAGATGCCGTAGAGATGTTTGGGGCGACCCTGTAAATCAAGAACTTTTATGCCAATTTCTTGCAATTTTTCCCGCAATGTGTTAGTGACGGTTTCGATGCGGGCCTCTCGATCGATACGTTTTTCCGATACCAATAACTGTACTGTGCGATAAGCATCGGGTTCGAGGTATTTAAAGCATAAATCCTCTAATTCCCATTTAAATCGCCCAATCCCTAAACGGTTAGCCAGAGGAGCAAAAATTTCTCTAGTTTCGAGGGCGATGCGTTGCTGCTGTTGCGGGTTAAGGTGTTCGAGGGTTTGCATATTGTGCAGGCGATCAGCTAATTTGACCACGATGACGCGGATATCTTGAGCCATCGCCAGGAACATTCGGCGAAAATTCTCCGCTTGCCGTTCAGTTTTGCTAGAAAAGTTGAATTTGGAGAGTTTTGTCACCGCTTCCACCAAATTACGCACCTCGACACCGAATCTATCCTCGATTTCCTCGGGGGTGACTTCCGTATCTTCCACCACATCGTGAAGGAATCCCGCCGCGATCATTGCCCCATCACCCCCCAGATCTCGCAGTAATCCCGCCACGGCTATGGGATGGGCGATATAGGGTTCCCCGGATTTGCGATACTGCCCCTCGTGGAGTTTGTGAGCGAAATTAAAGGCCCGACAGATTAAACCGCTATCGGGATTCTGGGGGTCGTTTTCGTGGGTAATTAGGCATTCTTGCAGCCAATCGGGTAAAACTAACGCTTTTTTCGGTTCCGTGGCCCGGGGAAGGGCGGTGAGGGTTTCCGGTTGGGTGGCAGTGATGGCGTTCATGGTTAGATGGGGGAGATGGATAATAGGGGTGGTGGAGACGGATAACTAGAAAATTATTAGGCCGAAGGGATGCCAGATTGCTTAACTCTCTAACACTGGAATCGGATCGATCGGCGAAAAGGGCGGGATTCTTTTAAGTTTTTGTCTCTGGTTGGGAGGAGAGAGGACTTGCAACCGTGACGGCAAATCGTTAATCTTATGTAACAAATTCTAACGCGCTTTGTATTGGATGCTACCGACAAATTACCATCAAGCCTACAAATCTTTGTTAAGAAAACTGGAGGATTTCAGTCTTGCCCTTCTGGATGGGGATGCTTCCACGGGGTTACAATCTTTTCAAGCTTTACAAACCTGTCTAGAAGGGGAGATATTGTCACTAAATGATGACAATTTCAGCCCAGAGGTGGCTAATCGTTGGCGCACGGTCCAGACGGAACTATATCGATCGTGGCGATTGCTGGAGACGGACTGGTTATTTTTGGCCTCAGCGCGGCAAGGACGGGAGAAGCGTTTACGGATAATTAGCGAGCGAGTGGAGACTTTAAAGGGGTATTGTCGGGTTTTGTTAGGGGCAGTTGTCGATTAGTGATTAAATGCTCGATCGCCCTTTGTGTGGCATACTTGACCCTAAGTAGGTAGGCGTTAAAAATTATCAGATGCCCCCCCTTATCAAGCTATCCCTTATAGGGATCTTTCTTAACAATTTTTGCAGTAAGCACTCCAACCCTTATCCTGACTTGATTTCAGTTTTTTCTTTGTCAGTAAGGGTGTCAACAAGGAATATTAAAAATTGTTAACCGAGTCTTGAAAGCCTTGTGCTACAAAGGTTTGAAATGTTAAGAAAGATGTGACTAAAGGACAGCCTTATCAAGGGGGGCAGGGGGATCGGCACCCCCCTTATCAAGGGGGGACTAAGGGGGGATCAGACGCAAAATCTATCTTCGATTTAATTATAACTACTTACTTAAGTCCTAACTTTTATCGTTACTGATCGCGTTATGTTGGAAATCAAAGACCTAAAAATTGCCTACCCGACCGAATTAAGTTCTCCCTCTTGGGCGATCGATGGGGTATCTTTGAGTATAGGCAAAGGGGAAACTCTGGGATTAGTAGGTGAATCCGGTTGTGGAAAATCGACCATCGGTAAGGCTATTTTAAGGTTATTACCTAATCGCACTCACGTGGAAGGTGAGATTACCTTTGAAGGGCGATCGCTTTTATCTTTATCCAGCAAACAGTTAGAAAAGTTTCGTGGGGAAGCGGTGGGATTAGTGTTTCAAGATCCGATGACGCGACTGGATCCGCTGATGACTATTGGCGATCATTGTGTGGAAACTTTGCAAGCTCATCGAGGAAATTTAACCTATCGTCAAGCTAAAAATCAAGCTTGTACTGTCCTAGAAAAAGTGAAAATTCCCGCTAATCGTTGGTCCCAATATCCTCACGAATTTAGCGGGGGAATGCGGCAAAGAGTGGCCATTGCTTTAGCTTTATTATTAAACCCTAAATTAATTATTGCCGATGAACCTACCACCAGTTTAGATGTGACGGTTTCGGCGGAAATTCTACGGGAATTAAAGCGTTTATGTAGCGAGGAAGAGATGGGATTATTGTTAATTTCCCATGATTTAGCGATGGTGGGAGAATATTGCGATCAATTAGCGGTGATGAAGGGGGGCAAAATTGTCGAATCGGGAGCGGTAAAAACAGTTTTTAATACACCTCAACATCCCTACACTCGCTCTCTTTTGTCCGCCGCTTTACACCTACAGCTGCGGGAGGAAAAATTAACAGCAATTCCAGGCAAAGAAACGGTGTTAAAGGTGGATAATTTAAAACAGTATTATACCCTAGAAGGTAACTTTTTAGATAGTTTTTTCAAAAAAGAAAAGAAATTTATTAAAGCGGTGGATGAAGTGAATTTTGAACTGTATCGAGGGGAAATCTTCGGTTTAGTTGGGGAGTCGGGGTGTGGGAAAAGTACCCTATCGCGAACCCTATTACAGTTAATTAAACCCACCGGGGGAAAAGTGGAATTTTTAGGAGAAGATTTAACCCCTTTGTCGGGGGAAAAAATGCGTCCAAAACGGCGCTTAATGCAGATGATTTTTCAGGATCCCCTCGCTTGTCTCAATCCTCTAATGACGGTGGGGGAAAGTATCGCTGATCCGCTTTTGATCCATCAAAAAGTTAGTCTAGAAACGGCAAAAAAACAGGTTTTAGAAATGTTAGATCGAGTCGGTTTGACACCGGTAGAGGAATTTTATCGACGCTATCCTAGGGAGTTATCGGGGGGACAACAGCAAAGGGTAGCCATTGCTCGCGCTTTAATTACTCGTCCGGAATTAGTTATTTGTGATGAACCAGTTAGTATGCTCGATGCTAGTGTACAGACACAGGTTTTAGAGTTAATGTTAGAGTTACAAAAGTTATTTAATCTCACTTATTTATTTATAACTCATGATCTTTGGTTAGCCAGATTCCTCTGCGATCGAATTGCGGTGATGACTGCGGGTAAAATTGTTGAAATGGGTGACACTGAACAAATTTTTAGCCATCCCCAACACCCCTACACCCAAAAATTAATCGCCGCCGCCCCGAGAATTTATCCTGACAGCAACTAAAATCGCTCTAGGGGCTTATAATTGTTATTGTCTAGATATAGTTAGGAAAGAGAAAATGGCCAGACAACTTCAGATAACTCTCCCTGAAGATACCATGCAACTTCTTGATCGATGGTTGGCGAGTAGTGATTATCCTGAAAAAGAATATAATAATTTAATTAATGAAGCGATTAAATTATAAGTAGGGAGGCACAATTATTTGTAGGATGGGTTAGCGGTAGCGTAACCCATGCGGGCGTTGGGTTTCATGCTTCAACCCAACCTACGTTCATCTTATATTTAATTCCACCCATCTACTTATATTATGGAACCACAGAGAAACTACCTCAAGCAACAATTAAAGGAAGGAGCTATTGTTAGAGCAGAAAGAGATTTAAATTTAGCACAATATTGTTTTTCTCTAGAGGAAGAATTATGGTAATAATGATTATTTTTAAAGTTAAAAAACTGCTCAAAAAATTTGTCTTTAGTCTCCAGGAGGAAGGATGGAAACCAGCACTCAAAAAGACGAAACGAAAAATTATCAAAATTCTCACAGGAAAGAGTTCCTCTGAATTTGAAGAACAGGTGATCGAAAGTGCTAAATTAGCTGAACCCAGACCCCTAGAAATTGCCAGTAGTGACAATCCTTTAGTCTCGATTATTATTCCTGCTTATAACCAATTTGCCTACACCTTTAACTGTTTGGAATCCTTGTATGTTAACCTAAGTCCTGATTTAGCTTATGAAGTAATTATCGTTAATGATGCTTCTACTGATGACACCTTAGAACAATTAGCCACTTTAATTAAAGGAATTAAAGTATTAACTAATGCAGAAAACTCTGGTTTTATTCGTTCCTGTAATTATGGAGCTAGTCAAGCAAAAGGTCAATACCTATATTTTCTCAATAACGACACTCGTATTCTGGAAAATTGTCTAGAAAGTTTATTGAAATTAATCGTCAATAATCCCCAAGTTGGTGCGGTGGGTTCTAAGTTAATTTATGCTAATGGTAAACAACAAGAAGCGGGGGGAATTATCTGGAATTCTGCCGATGGTTGGAATTATGGACGCTTAGATAGTCCCGAGGAACCGGAATATAATTATGTGCGTCCCGTGGACTATTGTTCGGGGGCCAGTTTATTAGTTCCCACGGATTTATTTAAGCAATTAGGTGGTTTTTCTCAAGACTTTATCCCCGCATATTACGAAGATACAGACTTATGTTTTGCCCTCCGAGAATTGGGTTATCAAGTCCTCTATCAACCCCAATCTAACGTCATTCACTACGAAGGAATCACCTCGGGAACAGACCTTTCCAGTGGGATCAAACAATATCAAGTGATTAATCAAACTAAGTTTCGAGAAAAATGGTCAAAGGTATTAACTAAACACCTAGATAACGATCCTAATAATGTACCCAAAGCTGCTCGACGTTTACAAGGAAAACCGACAATTTTAGTCATTGATTCCTACGTGCCACTATACGATCGAGAATCCGGCTGTGTGCGTTTATTAAATATTCTTAAGCTACTGCTCAATTTAGGCTATTCAGTGATTTTCTTTCCCGATAATGGCTATCCTGAACAACCCTATACTTCCGTCCTGCAGCAGCTAGGAATTGAGGTTATTTATGGCACACCGCAAAGATATAATCTAGAAGAAAAATTAATCAAATATTTACCTCTGATAGATGGAGTTTGGTTGTGTCGTCCCGAATTGTGCGATAAGTATATGGATTTAATTCGCTTAAAAACAAAAGCACCAATTATTTATGATACAATTGACCTGCATTTTCTACGTTTAAAACGGCAAAAAGACTATCTCGATCCCAGTTATCAAAATACTAGCTGGAGTTGGGAAACCTATCAGAAATTAGAGTTAAACTATGCTAACCAAGCGGAAGCAACCGTGGTAGTAACGGAAGACGAAAAGCAGGTATTATCCTCTTTAGGAGTGAAAAATGTTTGGGTAATCCCCAATATTCATGAAGAAATTTCCCTGTCAGAAAAAGTTGCTTTTGACCAGCGATCGGGTTTAGTATTTATTGGTAGCTACAATCACCCTCCTAATATTGATGCAGTTAAGTGGTTATGTTTAGAGATTATGCCCTTAGTTTGGGCATCCCGTCCCGATATTACCGTTAATTTATTGGGAAGTAACCTCAAGGATGAAGTGAAGGAATTGGCCAGTGATAAAGTAGTTGTCACCGGTTATGTTCCCGAAGTAGAACCCTATTTCCAAAAGAGTCGTGTTTTTGTCGCTCCCCTGCGATTTGGTGCGGGAATGAAGGGTAAAATAGGTCAAAGTCTTTCCCTAGGATTACCGACTATTACCACAAAAATTGGTGCCGAAGGTATGGGATTAATTGACCACCAGGATGTTTTAATTGCCGATACTGCCGAGGAATTTGCCCAAGCAGTGATCGAACTCTATGATCATCGGGAATTGTGGCAAAAACTCGCTGATAATTCCCTAGAAACTATTAAGAGATATCAACCCGCTACCGTGCAAACTAACCTACAAGCTTTGTTATCAAATTTAGGAATTATTGCTAAGGATAGTTAATAAGAATACAGCAGTTATCTTAATGGTGAAGTACAAAGTTTTCGTTTTCGGGAGTCAGGATACAGTCTTCGGTCGTCGATACCAAATTAGGTCATACTTCATCTTTATTTGTGCTTCTTTTACTGTAGTAATTTTTAGACTTCTGCTAATTTTAATAACCTCTATAAAGCGTTCCCCGGTTTTACCTGGGAACGCTTTGTGCGAGATATTTCTCCTAACTCTTTCAATAATAATTAAGCAAAGAAACTACTTACTGGTGTAATATTTCCGAAACCGGGTAAAGTACCGCTAAATCCAGTGATATTAACTAATAAATCATTGGTCGATGACAATGCGGCAGTGCTATCATTGACCAATAGGTAAGTCCCAGCGATTGCGCCAGCGGTTACTTGCACTAATGCAGCACTATTGGCTCCTAAAGCTTGATTACCGGCCAATAATCCGTTTGCGTCAGTAAATACCTGAGTCGCTAAAGCCGTTCTGGTAGCAGCAATGCTATTAGCAGCGCGAGTAAAACTAAGTGGCGCACCCGTGGCGGCTCCATTGGAGAGTAATAAGTCGATTCTATCAGTACCGATGGCAAAATCGGTGATCTGATCGGGAAGAGTCAAATCAGATATGGTAGATTGTCCAAATTGAAAGACGAAGGTATCTGCATCTCCATTACCAGTTAAGGTGTCAACGCCCGAACCGCCATTCAAGGTATCATTACCGAGTCCGCCGCTGAGGCTGTCGTTATTTAAACCCCCATTAATACTGTCATTGCCACCGTTACCCGAAAGGATGTTAGCTTGGCCATCACCAGTAATCACGTCACTTTGATTAGTGCCAATAACATCATCAAAATTGGTTGCTGTAAAAGTTAATACGGGACCCCCCAATACCTGCAAATTGTTAGTCGCTGCGCCTAAATTGACATTAATAAACCCGGGAGATGCTGCACCGGAAGCATCAATTGTATTGTTGCTAAATCCGGCGTTGGCAATAATAGTTTCAACTTGGAACAGTTGGTCTGTGGCTCCACCGCCTTTGAGAATAGCTCCAGTCGGTAGCAGGGTAATGCTGCTGCCAAAACTGCTGTAATTGGCCACATCAGTCCCCGCACCACCATTAAAAAAATCACTGCCTAAACTGCCCACAAGGGTGTCGTTGCCAATTTCCCCTGAAATATAGTCATCGCCAATACCGCCGTCGAGGGAGTCATTACCATCACCACCATTGAGGACATCGTTACCGCCTAGTCCAAAGAGCCTGTCGTCGCCAGCGCCTCCCTCAATGATGTCTGCGAGAGCGTTACCTGTGAGCGTGTCATTGCCAGCCAAGCCCAGAATTTGCCAGTTATCCACAGTTGCTGCCGTGAAAGAGTTGAAGGCGAAGAAGTCGAAGTAGATTGAAGTCATATTACAAAAATTAATGTTGAAAACTGTTGACATGAAAATTGTAATACTTTTGTTAACATTTGTTAATTCTGTAACAAAACTTAACATTTAGCGATAGAAACACCCTATCTCGACGACTGGTGCATCTCACATTCATTGGCAAAAATACCGGCTCTTCTGGTTTCTGTGTGGAAACGAGGTCTATACTGATAGTTTCTTCCGCCGCTCGACGGCTCGACTGAGCGTTCCTGTTAGTGAGTGGATCGAGGGAGCCTCGCCGAACGTCAAAATAGTCAAAATAGTCAAAATAGTCAAAATAGTCCTAAAAGTCTTGCTCAGTAAGCATTTTACGATTCCATAAGCAAAAATTATCACACAAAGTCGAGAAAAGCCAAATACCGACAATCAGCAATTAATCAGTAACCTTTGTTCAATACATAAATACTAATAACACCAAATCCGTTTTTAATAGTGTGATTAACTCCCAAGTTATGAATTGTTTCTCCCCGCACCCCACTTCCCCCCGCAACGGCTCGACTGAGCTTCGCCGAACGTCCGAACGTCGCGCACGCAGTGACCACCCCACTATCCTATACTTTTTAAACAGGACTTAGTATAATATCATTTTTCAAAAGTAATGACAGACTTAGTTGATCATTTCAAAGCGCAATTGCTCTCGGAGAAGGGAATTGCGCTCTCAGATGTTAGTCACAATTATTGAAAATTGGTATAATTTAGGAGAAAATTTTGACTTTCTTATTCTATTAATATGCCAACTTATCCTGATATCTCCAGTCAAGCTTTTAAACATCCTCTAGATCAACAGGCTGAACAGGCATTAAGATCAGTTCCGGGGTTTGACTTATTAGCGAAAAGTTTTTCCGAATATCTCTATGAACGTCCCCAGCAAATTTTATTAATGGGCAATGATCTAAAAGTCGGCCCGCGTCAATACGCCACTTTATACGGCATCTATCGCCAATGTCTGCGGGATTTAGATATGTCCCCAGAACCGAATCTTTATGTCAGTCAAAACCCTTTAGCCAATGCCTATTCTTTGGGTTCAGAACATCCCTATATTGTCTTTAATACTGCCCTTTTAGACCTCTTAGATGAAGAAGAAATTCGAGTAATTCTTGCCCACGAATTAGGTCATTTAAAATGCGATCATAGTATTTTAATTCAAATGTCTTTTTGGGTGATGGGGGCGGCTAATTTACTTGGGGACATCACTTTAGGACTAGGAAAAGCCATTACTACCGGTCTAGTTTATGCCTTTTATGAATGGCGCAGAAAAGCCGAATTATCAGCAGACAGAGCCGCTTTATTAGTCACTGATGATTTAAATTTAGTCCTGAGAACTTTAATGAAATGTGCGGGAGGAAGCCAAAAATATCTGCATGAATGCAACTTAGAAGAATTTATTCGTCAAGGGGAAGCCTACCGACAATTAGACCAAGATAACTTAAACCAGATTTATAAATTTCTCATTTATAATGGCGGTAATGGTTCCTTTTTAACCCATCCTTTTTCCGTGGAAAGAGTCCAGTATCTACAGCAATGGTTTAACTCGGAATCCTATCGTCAAATTCGCCGGGGAAACTATGCCAAAACAGGGATAAAAAGCTCAATTAATGTTGATGCTAATGATAGCGAAAGCGAAAGATTGCAGCGACAAATAGCAGAACTACAAGCAGAAATTGAACGGGCAAAAAGACAAAGAAACCATGAATAATCTATACGAAGGCAAAAGGCAAAAGGCAAAAGGCAAAAGGCAAAAGGCAAAAGGCAAAAGGCAAAAGGCAGCTTTGTTCTCCCCACACCCCACACCCCACACCCTTTACTGATCACTGAAAATTCTCTTGTCTGTGTTTTGCCGATTTGGTGGGTACAATAGAGATAGGGGAAACCAAGAATAGCAATTCTCCCTAGGATTATCTATACAAACTTACCCCCACTCTCTCTTTTTTGTTCTACTGCCCATGCTCCAAGATACCCAATCCATTCGTTACTATCAAAGACTGACCGATGACATGGTGGATCTTTGGCACCGTGGCTCACGTTTTGATGAGATCCGGCTATATGTAGAAGGCTATTTAGCCTGTTTACGCCATTCTAATTCCATAGAACCCTATCTAATTCATCGTCTCGAAGAAGAAATATTTCGTTTTCTGCGAGATCCTTCTAATTTTGAATATCTCTCCCCCCAAACCCAAACCCAAACTGAGGCAGATTATGGCTATTATTAACCTTTACTCTTGCCTCATCTCCACAAGCAATTTAAATGCGCGGACAGCTGATCAGGACAATTGGGGATTTTTACGAGAGATTTACTGAGCTTGACAGGAACGAGATTCGGTCATCTGTAGAACAATAGTATCGATCGCTTTCACCAGGGCCTGTCCGGAAACCCGTTGATTATTAACGATAATGCTAAATAACATCGGTTCTTGGTTGGGGTTTTCTAGATAACCCGATAGGGCCCGCACACCGGTAAGAGTGCCGGTTTTAGCGTAAACTGTGCCAGTAGCGGCCGTCTGACGCATTCGGTTTCTCAGGGTGCCACTAATTCCCGCTACCGGTAAGGAAGCATAGAAAGTGTCTCGATTAGGAGAATAATACATCACCCGCAAAATTTCCACGATCGAGCGGGGAGTAGCGGTATTACGGCGGGATAATCCCGAACCATCGGCTAAACGAAAACCACTGGGATTGATGCCCAATTGTGCCAAGATGGCAGTAACATTTTTAGAACCGCCGATAAAGCGAAAAAGAGTGTCAGCGTAGAAATTATTACTTCTCTGATTAGTGATATTAACCCAATCGCGCAGGGATTTCTTCTGAATCGTCGTTTCCGGGTTCATCACTTGTAAAGCGGCAGCCGTGGTAAATAACTTTGTATTAGAAGCAGGGATAAAATAGCGATCGGCGTTATGACTATAAATAACTGTTTGGCGATCTATAGATTCGATTAATATACCCCACTGATTGGGAGCTTGACTGATAATTTTATCGATATTTGCCCCAATCAATTGAGTGCAGGTATTATCGATGTTATTGTTTTCCGGCGGGGGAACGTATAATTCGATGGATTCGTTCGACGAGGAAGGAGCGGGATAAACGGAGAGATTAACTTGAGCGATGCCAGGGTAGGCCAAGGCGATAGTGGCTACACTGGCCACTGTCAGGGAATTAAGGCAATTGAGGAGTTGTTTCATGCTGTGTTTGTGTAAGAGTCTGGTTTCCATAAGCGTTCGCCCTATTGTACCAGTTGCCGCTCAAGTGTCAAAGTTACCTGTCTAACAGATTTTAGCCGCTAATTCACACCAATGCCAGAGAAGAAAGCTGGCAATAGCCCGGAACTGCACTGATACCGCTTCTCAAGACCGGTGGGAATTTTTCTGGGTTCCAAAACCGGGCTATTTTGATACTGTTGACATTGCTGCTGACAATTGGGGAATAATAAAAGCAAAGTCTAGGAGAGATGATTCCAAAACAATGACGAATACCAGCCGTCAAACGGTGCTAGAGACGTTAAACTTACAAAAAACTTATCGGACGGGATTCTGGTTAAATAAGAAAATCGAATCCTTGAAAAACTGTACTTTAATTGTCCATGAGGGCGAAACCTTTGGATTATTAGGCCCGAACGGGGCCGGCAAAACCACGCTCTTAAAAACCCTTTTGGGGATTGTCCGACCCACTTCCGGACGGGCCTTGATTCTCGGTCAACCAATTGGCGATCGCTCGGTCAGACAACGCATCGGCTATCTTCCCGAAAATGCCTACTACTACGACTATCTTACCGGCTGGGAATTCCTACAATTAATCGGCGGCATTTTTAAGATCCCCTCTTTTCTGCAGAAAAAACGCATTCCTGAATTATTGGATTTAGTGGGATTAGACCGCAAAACTGCCCAGAAAAAACAATTGCGTCAGTATTCTAAGGGGATGATGCAACGGATCGGTATAGCTCAAGCATTAATCAATGATCCAGAATTAGTCTTTCTCGATGAACCGATGTCGGGACTGGACCCTATCGGTCGCTATCAGGTGCGAGAAATTATTCAATCCCTCAAACAAAGGGGGAAAACCATCTTTTTTAACTCTCATATTCTCTCCGATGTGGAACAAATTTGCGATCGCATTGCCCTGTTAGCTCGGGGAGAATTACTTTGTGTCGGTTCCCTCGACCAAATTCTCGGTCGTGCTGATGTCTATCAGGTGATTGTTCAAGGTGGTAGGGAGGAGCAACTACAGCAATGGCTCCTCGGTTTGCATTGGCGCGATAATTGTTGGCACGGACAATTACAGGGAGAACCCGATGCTTTTCTGGCTGCCCTGTCTAGTATAGATGCTCGCTTGATCAGTCTTAATTTAGCTCGTGCTTCCCTAGAAGAATTTTTTATCGACCAATTACGTCAGCGCGGTATTGCCTCTAGTCAATAGGCACTCTCAGAGCAAATCCGTTTTTAATAGTAGCCAAGAAACATCCTCTCAGATTTGGTCGGGATTAATGCCCAATTCCCGCAGTTTATTGGCTAATCTTTCCGCTCGTTGTTTTTCCTCGTTATAGCTGGTGAAAGCTTGTCCATCGGGATAAAAAAGCAACATTTCTGGTTCCCCCAACTGAAAACGAATACCTAAACGGGGACTAACCCAATTATCGAGAGTTTCCAGAATTTCTAGCTGATTTTCCCCTCTTATCCAACCACTGGCATCATTTTTATGGGGATCATAAAGATAATACTCCTCGACCCCATAACGGTCATAAAATAGCTGTTTTTTGGCCATTTCCGTGAGAGTGTTACCCGGAGAGAGGATTTCAAAAACCACCTGGGGACTAACGTTATTTTCTAGCCATTGTCGATAGGAACCTCTTTCCCCTTTTGGTCTTCCAAAAACCACCATGATATCCGGCGCTTGACGCAGTTTATTATCATTTTCCACGGGATACCAAAGTAAATCCCCCGCAACAAAGACATCAGACTGCTCGCGAAATAGCCAGTCTAAATTAGTTTTAATTGTTGTGATCCAACGAAATTGCAAGGTATTATCGGCCATAGGTTGACTATCGCTATCGGGGTAGATAATTTCAGTGACGTTAGTTTTATCTAGTTGTGAAACCATAAGACTAAGTTAAAAGTGAAAAATATAATTCTATAATAGCGGGCATTTGTATTATATAGCAATTCGTCGGCTGGGTTAGCAATGCGTAACCAACCGCCAGGATCCTAGACAGTGCCAAATTGCTGTGTTAGAGTGATAAATACTAGGAATAATCAGTCAATCTTCCTATACTAGCCCCTATGCAAGCATCGGTAGTTACTCTTCAAGAAATTATTCAAGGCAACACACAATATATAATTCCACTATTTCAGCGCACTTATAGTTGGAAAAAGAAAGATTGGGAAGATTTATGGGATGACATAAGCTATTTGTACGGTCAAGAAAACCCTCGTCCCCATTTTATGGGTTCGATAGTTAAAACTCAAGTTTCGCCTAACTCCGGCGTGGTCAATAAATATCTGCTAATTGATGGACAGCAACGTTTAACGACTATTTTTCTGCTCTTTGCTGCTTTGCGAGACGTAGCGAAAGACCAACAAGAACAGGATTTAAGCGCAGAAATTGACAAAACATTTCTTGTTAATCCCTTTAAAAAAGGTTCTGATTACTTTAAAATTCAACCTACTCAGTTAGACCTAGAATATTTTCAGTCTGTAATCCGTGGCAAAATCATCGACAAAGAAAATACCATATCCCAGTGTTATTTCTTTTTTAAAAGAAAGATTAATGAACAATCATATTCGTTAGCTAAACTAACAGAAGTTATCTGTAATCACTTATCTTTGGTCAATATAACTCTTGGTAATGACGACGATCCCTACCTAGTATTTGAAAGTTTGAACGCCACGGGGCAGCCTTTAACTGAGGCCGATTTAATTCGTAATCATTTATTTATGAACGTTCGTCAAGAGGAGCAACAGACACTATATGATAGATACTGGCTGCCGATGCAGGAAAAATTAGGAGATAATTTAACAGAATTTATCCGTCACTATTTGTCAAAAAGTGGGGCAGAAATTAGAAATAACGAAATTTATTCTGCCTTTAAAAATAAACTAGCTGATAATAATCCCGCTCTCTATATAGAGGACTTATATACATTTTCCATGTATTATGCCAAACTAATCACTCCCAAGCTGGAAAATAATTCTAGTATTCGTAAATATCTCGATTCTTTCCAAGGTCTAGAGGTCTCTACTATCTATCCATTTCTTTTAAATTGTTATGATGACTGGGGAAATAGCAAATTATCTGAAAAGGACTTTATAGAGGTTTTAAAAACCCTTGAAAACTTTCTTGTCCGTCGTTTTGTTTGTGGTATTCAGACCCGCGGACTTAATAAAACTTTTGCTTTACTATATTCCCAAGTTCAGAAAGATGCTGCTTTAAACTCTGAACCTTTTATTAAAAGATTAAAAATCTCTCTTCAAAAGAAAGACTACCCAAAAGATAATGATTTTAAAGAAAAGTTAATCACCATCAAACTATACGGAGGAAATCGCAGCGAAAAAGCGAAAATTATTCTCGGTGCGATCGAAGAATCTTTTGGTCATCGAGAAACTGTAGATTTAAGTGATTCTCGCCTGACTATTGAACATATTATGCCGCAAAAATTAAATGATAAGTGGAGGGATTATTTAGGAACAGATGCAGATATTACCCATCAACTTCTTGTGCATACTTTAGGTAATTTAACCCTGACGGCTTATAATGGAGAACTGGCGGATAAAGATTTTTCTCACAAGAAAGAAGAACTCCATAAAAGCCATCTCGAAATCAATAAATACTTTGATAGTATTAACTCATGGCAAAAAGAAGATATCGAACAACGTGCTGAATATTTGGCCGACCGTGTTATAAAAATTTGGAGTTATTTTGGCGATGATTCGCTGCCGGTCAATGAAACTGCATCTGTCAAGGATACAAAACCCAAAAAACTAATTATTCGTGGTAAACAACAAACAGTTAAAACTTGGAAAGATGTACTAATTTGTACTCTGAATACTCTCTACAATCTAGACCCTGAAAAGTTTCAAGAGATTGTGCTAGAGTTTCCTCGCTTTTTATCGAAAGATGATACAAAATTTCGCCGACCTCAAAAACTTGAAAATAATGTTTTTATAGTAGAAACTAATTTCTCGGCCAAAGATATCTACTATTTTTGTGTAAAAGTAGTAGAAACTATGGGATTATCCTCAGAGGATTGGTCAGTCGAGAGAGAACCTAAATAATCACTCCACCATCTCTTGACAAATAGGATAAATTGTGCATTACTATATCTCCCTCCATCCTGATATTTTTCTGAAGCTAGAAGGGTATAGTAAGAAAGATTCCGATCACCGCTTATTGAGATAAATCTATTATGCTGATTTACTTTATTCATGGAGTGGCCACAAGAGACGCTAGTTATGCCAATAAATTAATTAAACTAATTGAAGAAGAATGTAAACGCAAAAATCTGGCGATTCCCTACTGTTATGCAGGATTTTGGGGAAATGTTCTCAAAGGAACCGAAAAATTATGGCGAGATATAGACCAAGAATTACAGACACAAAAACAGAAAAATAGTAATTTTAACCCCGAGCAATCCTTTCGCTATCAAAACTTTAGAAAAGAGTATTTATCTTATTTTATCGGTGACGCATTTACCTATTTAGGAAGCGATCGAGGAAAACAAATTCGCCGCATTATTGCCGATCAATTAATCGATCTTATTCAAGCTTATCCCCGGGAAACCGAATTACATATAGTCGCCCATTCTTTGGGTACTGTAATCCTTTGGGATCTGTTATTTTCTGAGCGTTTTGACCCGAAGGATCCCGCTCATGAAATTCGTAATCTTATCGGTAAAGAACGGGGCAAACTTTCCCTATCTAGTGTAACAACAATGGGTTCACCGATCCCATTTTTAAATCTAACTCTAGGCATTGATGCTAATCAAATTGAAAAATTTATTACCCAGCATCAAGGCCAGCGTTTGCTCTGGAATAATCTGATCAATTCCTCCGATATTATCGCTTATCCAATTCGTCCTCTTTTTGATTCTATAACCGATGTATCCAAGATTTTAATGAGCGATTATTATCTAGAAGCGACTGGCAATATTTTTGATTCCGTAGAAATTGCTGCTGTTGTCTTAAATTCCCTTAATGCTCATACCTATTACCTAGCATCAGATAAAGTGGCTAAAAATATCGTAGAGACAATTTATTTTAATCAGCAGGATTATAATCATGGTCATAGTTACAGTAATAACACTTGTGTTGATCTTGCCATAGAAAGAATAGCTAAAATATCTGGGGTGACTAAAGATGTGGTAAAAATGAAACCTTTAAAAGAAAAAATATTACTAGAAGGTAAATTTAAAGATGCCAGTGGTTATATTTATTTAAGCTCAGATTTATATCGTGTGCATCATGTTTATATACAGGACAATCATCAAAATATTGTATATGCTGTATATGTAGGCTGGATTCATGTAGAGGGACTGAAAAATTCTGTCACCGAAATCATCAGACAGCTATGTTATATCAACGATGAAGCAAAGAATAGCTAATAGCTGCGCTATACTGCCATTATTGAGATTAAACCAGCATTTATGAATCAATTCCCCCGTATTCTAGCACTCGATTTTGATGGTGTTCTTTGTGATGGCATGATCGAGTATTTTCAGATTAGCAAACGCACCTATGAAACCCTTTGGCCGGAAACAATTCCCGAGGATTTTTTCCCGAGGTTTTCGCAACTTCGTCCAGTTATCGAAACCGGTTGGGAAATGCCTTTACTGTTGAGATCGCTCGTTCTCGATATTCCCGACGAGGAAGCTTTAAATAATTGGCCGTCAATTCGGCAAAATCTGCTAGAAAGGGAGAAAATAGCGAAAAAAGTTCTCTCAAATGCTCTCGATGGTCTTAGGGATCAATGGATTGAGTCGGATCTAGAGTCTTGGTTAGCCTTACATCAATTTTATCAACCCGCGATTGATCGCCTCGCCTCTCTTTTAGACTCGGATTTTTTAGTTTATATCATCACTACAAAAGAAAGTCGTTTTGTCAAGCAATTGTTACAAAAAGTAGCAATTAATTTTCCCGCAGCGAGATTAATTGGCAAGGAAATTAAACAGCCGAAATACCTGACTATTCAGCAAATACTGGCTGATTTACTGGAATCTCCCGCTAATTTGTGGTTTGTCGAGGATCGTCTCGATGCGTTGGAATTAGTGCAGCAACAAGCAGATTTAAACGATGTGGGCTTATATTTAGCCGATTGGGGATATAATACCGCCCAAATGCGCCAAAAAGTCGCTCAAGATACCCGTATTAAACTGTTATCCCTATCTCAATTTGCGGCAGACTTCACCCACTGGTAGAGTCAGTAACGACAAATATTAAAACTTCGTCCATTACCCGATGAGCATTGTTAAGCTTTCTTTATACACTTGTACTAATTGTCAATTTCTTCTACAATGGTCATAGGTCGATATTCCAAAAATTTTGTGGAGCTATGATTGACTGCCTGACTGTGGCTCGCTACTTTATTATCAGAGCTTACGAGGATGGTATAGACGCTGAAATGACTAATATGAAAGTCCAAAAGCTTTTATATTATGCACAGAGCTTGCATTTGGCCCTATACGATGAACCATTGTTTAAGGAGGAAATTCAAGCATGGCGTTACGGTCCGGTTTGTCCTGCTGCTTATAAGTTCTACAGTGATTTTGAGGCTAAACAATTACCAATTCCTCGCCAAGAATCCTTGTCTGGGCTGCCATCGGAGAAAAAAGAACTTTTAGAAGAAATTTGGCAATATTTCGGTAACTACCACGCCTATAGGTTGAGTGATATGACTCACGCAGAATTTCCCTGGAAAAAGGCTCGTAAAGGTCTGCTACCAGAAGAAAGTTCCACAGAGCCAATTCTCCTTGATGATATGAAAGCATTAGGTTATCAAAAGCTTGATTTGATAGAACAGGAACATCCGGCCTACAAAGCAGCCATGTCTGAAGTTTTGAAGGAGGCATTGGCGACGGAATCTTCTCATCGTATTGGGAAAGGAGAAGTGCATGACTGGCTCAATTCCTTTCTCGATTGAATCTTCTGACAACTTCGAGCGCTCTTTCAAAAAACTGGCAAAAGTTCACAAAAATAGCTTTGTTGAACTTATTACCAAAACTTTAGAGGATTTAATCGATGACCAATATCCCCATAACTCCCGCCAGGAACCTCTACCGGGGAAAATTCAGTTGCCGGAAGGCTGGACTTTTCACAAGCTCGATATCCGGGTTTCAAAAGGTGCTGCGGGGCAAATTAGATTAATGTATTTGGTGAGCGCGACTACCTACACAATTAAACTGGTTTGGATTTACAGCCATGAGCAGTTTGTCAAACGTCCTGCTGATGCCGATTTAAAAGCTATTATCCGAGATATTCTGGATTTTTAGGCAGAAATCTACTTCTTGCTGGGTTAGGACGCATATGACACAGATAACCAGTAACTGATTCTGTTATAATAAAAAGCGTAGTCGTTATGAGTTGCATTTACGGTTATGACTGTCGAGAATTTAGTCGTTATTGGTTCGGGACCGGCGGGATATACGGCGGCGATTTATGCGGCGCGTGCGAACTTAAAACCCTTGATGTTTGAGGGTTTCCAAGCGGGAGGCATTCCGGGGGGACAATTGATGACCACCACAGAAGTAGAAAATTTCCCCGGTTTTCCCGAAGGAATCACCGGTCCGAAGCTGATGGAAAGAATGAAGGAACAGGCCGAAAGATGGGGGACCCAATGCTATACCGAAGATGTTATCTCGGTGGATTTAAGTCAGCGTCCTTTTACCATTCGTTCCACGGACCGGGAAGTTAAGGCCAATAGTATTATTATCGCCACGGGAGCCACTGCCAAACGCTTAGGATTACCCAGCGAGGCCCAATTCTGGAGTAACGGCATTTCCGCTTGTGCTATCTGTGACGGTGCTACACCGATATTTAGAGAGGAAAACCTCGCTGTGATTGGTGGCGGTGACTCCGCAGCCGAAGAAGCCGTATATTTGACTAAATACGGCTCTCACGTCCATTTATTGATACGCGGGGAAGCGATGCGTGCCTCGAAAGCAATGCAGGACCGGGTGTTAAATAATCCGAAAGTTACCGTTCATTTTCACACCCAGGCGGTGGATGTGTTCGGTACAGACAGTAAAATGGCAGGACTACGCATTAAAAACTCGCAAACGGGAGAAATCAGGGAATTAGCCGTTAGAGGTTTATTTTATGCCGTCGGTCACACTCCCAATACTTCCCTATTCCAAGGACAACTAGAATTAGACGAGGTGGGTTATGTGAAAGTCAAACCGGGGACTGTTGCTACCAGCGTCGAGGGGGTTTTTGCCGCAGGAGACGTACAGGACCACGAATACCGTCAGGCAATTACTGCCGCAGGTACGGGGTGTATGGCGGCGTTATTGGCAGAAAGATGGTTATCGGAGCATAATTTAATCCAAGAATACCGTCAATCAGCCACTTCTGAACATTACGAGACGAAAACCGTTAGCGAAACCCCGGCCGATACGGAGGAGACTTTTGATATTCACAAAACCCGTCACGTTGGGGGTTATGCTTTGCGGAAATTATTCCACGACGGCGATCGCTTGTTAATGGTAAAATATGTTTCTCCCACCTGTGGCCCCTGTAAAACCCTGAAACCGATTTTAGATAAAGTGGTCGATGAGTACGATGGCAAAATTTATTTTGTGGAAATTGACATCGAAGCTGACCCGGAAATTGCCAAAATGGGTCAAGTAACTGGGACTCCCACGGTACAATTCTTTAAGGACCGGGAATTAGTCAAGGAAATGCGCGGAGTCAAACAAAAAAGCGATTTTCGTCAAGTAATTGAGAGTTATCAATAATCAGTTATCAGTTATCAGTTATCAGTTATCAGTTATCAGATGTGAGTTTTGAGTTTACTGTTTACTGAAAAAGCTCCCCACACCCCACACCCCATACCCCACACCCCACACCCCACAACCCACTTCCCCACTTCCCCACTCCCCAACACCCCACACCCCACACCCCATACCCCACACCCCATGCTAGAGGCTTTACAATTTGATTTTATGCGCCATGCGATTGCCGCAGGAATATTAGTTAGTATTGCCTGTGGGATTGTGGGTACTTTGGTAGTAGTTAATCGCGTGGTTTTTATCAGTGGGGGAATCGCTCACGCTGCCTATGGAGGGATAGGAATCGGTTATTTTTTTGGGATTAATCCCCTCGTGGGAGCGATATTTTTTACCTTTTTTTCGGCTTTAGGCATGGGATTTTTACAGCGTCGCATCCGGGAGAGAGCCGATACTTTAATCGGGGTGATGTGGGCGATTGGTATGGCGATTGGGGTAATTTTTATTGATTTAACCCCCGGTTATAAAGCTGATTTAATGAGTTATCTTTTTGGTAGTATTTTAACTGTACCGAGGGATGATTTATGGATAATGGCGGCCATAGATATATTAATTATAGCCTTAGTTAGTATCTTTTATAAGGAGTTGTTAGCCATATCTTTTGATGAAACCTTCGCGATTATTCGTAATATTCCCGTGGAGATAATTTATTTGGGTTTAATGGGAATAACCGCTTTAACTATTGTGGCAGTAATGCAGGTAGTAGGATTAATTATGGTAATTGCTTTGTTAACTATTCCTGCGGCTATCAGTGGACAATTTGTTAAAAATATGAAGGGAATGATGATCCTAGCGATTATTTTAGGAGTTGTCTTTACTTTAGTTGGTTTATGGTTATCCTATAGTTTAAATCTCACCTCGGGGGCGACAATTATTTTAGTGGCAGGATTGGGTTATTTAATCAGTCTTGCTTGGAAACCTTTCATCCTCACTATCACCAGAAAAATAGCTAATCTTTAAAGCTCTCCCCTAGTTGTGGTGATATAGCATTTATCTTAATAGTGAGGTATGAGGTTTTTATTTTGGGGAGACAGGAGCCGGTCGTTAATACCAAGTTAGGTTATACTTCATATTTATGATAAACGCCGTAATTTAAAGAAAAAATACCAAATCCGTGTTAATCGCAATGATGATGAAATCGCGAAAGATATACTGTGACTAGATTTATCGATAATTTTGCTCGGCGGATTTGGTAAAATCATGTGATTAATCGAGTTCATCAAACAAAAGTTCCTCTAGAATCGGTCCCATACCGTCATCATCGGGGGAAACTAATTCAACCTTCCCTTCCCCATCACCGACGCCTAAGAATAACAAAGGAGCAAGGGGACTGTAAATCGAGTATTTTTGGTCTTCGGAAAAGAAACTGGCGAGAAATTGCAATTCTTCCGGCTCTGATGACGAGGAGGGTTCATCGCTATCGATTTCCAAACTGAGAACATTATCTTCTTCTAGGGGCGGTAATTCACCACTAACAGTCAAGGTGTGGGCAGTGGGTTTGAGCAATAGGTCTAATTCTGCTAAAACTGCCTTAGCATCGGCAAAAACCCGCTCGATTTCCTCGCTATCTTCGATTAAGAAGGCATCAGATTCTTCTTCCTCCGATTCCTCATCCCAAGCTAGAATCATCACCGGGGTATCCACGGGGACAAGAAGCATATAGGTAAGGTCATCGGTTTCATAGGCATTCTCAATATAACAGTCTAGCGATCGACCTTGCTCATCCCAGAGGGTTATGACATCCGCTTCTTCGAGTTCGTTTTCTTGAAAATTAAATTGAGGGGACATAGGCTCTCAAACGCTAATGATTGAATCAGAATATCATGAGATGCTCCTCAATCAAGCCAAGAATTCCGGTGCAAATGTTGAAAACCCTGTACATCAGTTAAATTGTATTGTAGGGGCGTGATGGTGATAAAATTCTCGCCAATAGCGCGCACATCCGTAGGCACTTCCGGGGGTAAATGGCTGTAGTCCGGTTGTTCGATATCTTCCACCACTTCCCCAATTAACCAATAATAACTTTTACCCCTGGGGTCGAGTCTTTTCTCGAAGGTTTCCTCGTAGCGTCGCAATCCCTGCCTAGTGATTTTCACTCCCTTGATTTCGGCACTACTAACCGGAGGGACGTTGACATTGAGTAAAGTGGGAACAGGAAAAGGGTTAAGGGTAACTTTCCTGACTAAGGTGAGGGCAAAATCGGCAGCCGGTTGGAAATCACAAGCTTTAAAACTAGCCAGACTAACAGCAATACTGGGAATACCTTCGATTAATCCCTCCATGGCTGCGGAAACCGTGCCAGAATAGAGGATATCAGTACCGAGATTAGACCCGTGGTTAATGCCAGCTAAAACTAAATCGGGAGGCTCTTTGAGGACGGCACTAAGGGCAAATTTTACCGAATCGGCGGGAGTTCCCGAGCAGGACCAGGCAATCACATCGGGATGAAAAATTCCCTCCACCTGTTCGGCCCGGATGGGATGGTGTAAGGTTAAGCCATGACCAGTAGCAGAGCGCTCGCCGTCGGGACAAACTACGGTGACTTGATAACCCGCAGTAGCGAGGGTGTTGGCAAGGGTGCGGACTCCTAGCGCAGAAATGCCGTCATCGTTACTGATAAGTAGTTTTAAAGAGCGATCGCTAGTCATGGGAAATTTCTGCTCTACTGCGCCGGCTAGTGGTATAATGTAATAGTATTTTATCGTGGGTACGTAGCTCAGAGGATAGAGCACCAGGTTCCGGTCCTGGGTGTCGGGGGTTCGACTCCCTCCGTACTCGTTCAGTGATCAGTGATCAGATGTGATGCTAAATCCGCTGAGTATAGGCTGCTTATGAGGAGAGGCACTAATCCAAAAGGGGGAATAAATAATCAGTTTTTAATAACCAGATTTAGTATGATTACTGTCTCCTAATCCCGATCGCCAAATTGGTGTGAGCAGCGGGACAACCGGAGAACTAAACTAGAGATATAGCCCTCGATAGGAGACAATTGGGATATGGGTATCGCTTCAGTTAACCCTGCCACAGGAGAAATTCTCAAGACTTTTACCCCTCTAACCTCGGAGGAATTGGCGGCGAAATTGGCCCTAGCTGAGGCAACTTTTCAGCAGTATCGCCGCACCGCCATCAGTCAACGGGGACAGTGGTTACGGCAAGCGGCGGATATTTTGGAACGGGATCAAGTGGTATTGGCTAAAACCATGACTTTAGAAATGGGAAAACCAATCAAATCAGCGATCGCAGAAGTCCTCAAATGTGCCTTGGTTTGTCGTTTTTATGCCGATAATGCCGCCGGTTATCTGGAAGATGTGCCGATTACCACCGATGCTAGTCGCAGTTTTGTCCGTTATCAACCTTTAGGGGTCATTTTAGCGGTTATGCCCTGGAATTTCCCCCTATGGCAAGTATTTCGCTTTGCTGCCCCCGCTTTAATGGCGGGAAATGTCGGCCTACTCAAACACGCTTCTAATGTCCCCCAATCAGCTTTAGCGGTGGAAAGAATTTTATTAGAAGCTGGTTTTCCTGATGGCACTTTTCAAACTCTTTTGATCGGGGCCGATCGCGTTAGTGATTTAATTAACGATGAACGGGTAAAAGCCGCCACTTTAACCGGTAGTGAACCGGCGGGGATGAGTTTAGCAGCCGCCGCAGGAAAACAGATCAAAAAGGTGGTTTTGGAGTTGGGAGGTAGTGATCCTTTTATCGTTTTAGATAGTGCCGATATCGAGGCGGCAGCGGCTACGGCAGTGACGGCAAGATTGTTAAATAATGGTCAGACTTGTATCGCCGCTAAACGGTTTATTGTTATGGAAACTGTCGCCGATCAATTTGAACAGTTATTAGTGGCTAAATTTCAAGGTTTAAAAGTTGGTGATCCCCTCGATGAAACTGTTGATATTGGTCCTTTGGCCACGGTATCGATCGTCTCGGAAATTGCCGCTCAAGTGGAAAAAACCGTCGCTATGGGTGGTAAAGTCCTTGTGGGGGGTCAACGTTTAGAAGGGAAAGGTAACTTCTATCTACCGACGATTTTAACCGATATTCCCGCCGGTTCTCCGGGGGAAAAAGAGGAATTTTTTGGACCGGTGGCTTTACTATTTCGAGTCAAAAATATCGAGGAAGCGATCGCTTTAGCTAATGATAGTCCCTTTGGTTTGGGTTCTAGTGCTTGGACGAATAACCCCGCAGAAATTGAGCGTTTAATTACCGAAATTGAGGCCGGTTGTGTGTTTATTAACGGTATGGTTAAATCCGATCCTCGTTTACCCTTTGGGGGGATTAAACGTTCCGGTTTTGGTCGCGAATTAAGTGTGGAAGGTATTCGCGAATTTGTCAACGTTAAAACGGTTTGGATTAAGTAAATCAGTAGGGTGGGTTAGCAACGCGTAACCCACCACCATAACCAAAATCACTCACCATAATTATCGCTAGTTTACACTATCGAAGATCGCACCCTACGGATTAAAAATATGCCGCGTATTATTGATAATATTGAGTCCCATTTATTGCCAATTTTACGCGAAAGTTTATTAGTGGCCCAACGCGCTGATTTTTGCGTGGGTTATTTTAATTTGCGCGGTTGGCAGTCCATTGATACCTATATTGATCACTTTCTCGGGGGTGATTTGTCCTGTTGTCGTCTGCTGATTGGTATGCAGCAAGCACCCCAGGAATTACTACAGCAATCCCTGTCTTTATTGAAGCGCTCAAATGATATAGATAAGGCTACTTGCGCTCGTTTAAGAAAACAAATTGTTCAGGATTTTTGCCAACAATTAACTTGGGGGAATCCTAGCAATCGAGATCAGGCAGCTTTGCAACGTTTGGGAAAACAAATTCAATCGGGTAAGTTAGTAATTCGCTTATTTTTGGGCTATCATCTCCATGCTAAATTATACCTTATTCATCGACAGGATGTCAATAACCCAACGGTGGGATTTTTGGGTAGTAGTAATCTAACTTTTGCGGGATTACAACAGCAGGGAGAATTAAATATTGATGTCCTTGACCACGATGCTTGTGCCAAATTACAAAAGTGGTTTAATGATCGTTGGTTCGATGCTTGGTGTTGGGATATATCCGAGGATATTGTCAAGGTGATTAACGAAAGTTGGGCCAGGGAAAGTCTTATTCCCCCCTATCATATCTATTTAAAAATAGCCTACCATCTTTCCTTTGAAGCGAGAGCCGGTTTAGCAGAATACAAAATTCCCCGACAGTTTAACCAAGACTTGCTAGATTTTCAGAAATCGGCCATTAAAATTGCCGCTCGTTATGTGCAAAGACGCGGTGGGGTACTAATTGGCGACGTGGTGGGGTTAGGAAAAACGCGCATCGCTTCCATTCTAGCATATATTTTGCAGGAAGACTACGATTTAGAAATCTTAATTATTTGTCCGAAAAATCTCCTAACCATGTGGGAGGATTACAGCTATAAATACAAATTAAGAGCGAAAATTATCCCCTTAAGTCAGGTTATGCAGGAATTACCCAATCTGCGGCGCTATCGGGTAGTAATTATCGATGAAAGTCATAACCTGCGTAATCGGGAGGGTAAACGTTATCGGGTGATACAGGAGTACATTAACACCAATGAAAGTCGCTGTATTCTCTTGACTGCGACTCCCTACAATAAAAACTATCTTGACCTGTCCAATCAACTGCGTTTATTCATTCAAGAGGATACTAATCTCGGAATTCGTCCCGAAAGACTACTAGAATCTCTGGGAGGAGAAATCGAATTTAATCGCAGATACCAATCTGCGGTTAAGTCCCTAGCAGCCTTTGAAAAAAGTGACTCTCCTGACGACTGGAGAGACTTAATGCGTCTCTATATGATTAGACGGACTCGCGGTTTTATTAAAAATAATTATGCTACAGAAGACGAACAGGGTCGTCGGTATCTAAAATTTGCTGATGGGTCGAGGGTTTATCTTCCCCAACGACAACTAAAGACAATCAAGTTTGACCTACAAGACTCGGTTTATGCGCGTTTATATTCGGAAGCAGTGGTGATAACTCTCAACGGATTGAAGTTACCCCGTTACGGATTGGGAAATTATCTAATTAAAGGATGCAAAGGGACAGGAGAGGAAGAAACCATCTTAAAAAGTCTATCCCGTGCGGGTAAAAGATTAATGGGTTTTTGTCGGACGAATTTATTTAAACGTTTGGAGAGTGGAGGGTATGCTTTCCTGCAATCCCTTGACCGTCATATTCTCCGTAACTATATTTTCCTTCATGCCATGGCCAATAATTTCCCCCTTCCCATCGGGAGTCAGGATCCAGCTTTGTTAGACACTCGTTATCTGGATGAGGATTTAGTCACTCAGGGAGAAGATGAAAGTATAGAAACCGAGGAGACTGGGGGGATAACCGGGTTAGAAAAAGAGTATCAAAAAAGAGCCGAACAAGTGTATCAAAAGTATAGCGGTGATTATCGCAAGCGCTTTCAGTGGATTAACCCCGAGGTGTTTAAACCCGCATTGAAAAAAGACCTAAAATCCGATGCCTTGGCTTTAATAGCATTGTTGCAAACCTGTGGGACTTGGCAGCCGGAGACCGACGAAAAGCTAGAGAAGTTATGGCAGCTGTTAGAGGAGAATCATCCCAGAGAAAAGGTGTTAATTTTTAGCCAATTTGCCGATACAGTCAGTTATTTAGTCACTCAGTTGCAAAATCGGGGAGTGGATAAGATTGCGGGAGTGACGGGAAACTCTGCTAATCCTGCGGAAATGGTCCATCGTTTTAGTCCCCGCAGTAATTCTCAGCAAGTGGGGGAAGAAATACGAGTCCTAGTCGCGACGGATATCCTTAGCGAAGGGTTAAATTTACAGGATTGTGCCATTATCGTTAATTATGACCTACCCTGGGCAATTATTCGCCTGATTCAACGGGCCGGAAGGGTAGATAGAATCGGTCAAAAAGCAAGTCAGATTCTCTGTTATTCCTTTTTACCTGCGGAGGGAGTGGAGAGAATTATTAAACTGCGGACGAGACTATCTCAAAGACTGCGAGAGAATGCGGACGTGGTGGGGACCGATGAGGTATTTTTTGAGGAGGAGATGGATAACCAGACTTTATTGGATCTGTATCATGAAAAATCTGAGGTTATCGATGAGGAGGAGGATCAAGAAGTGGATTTAACCTCGGAAGCGTATCAAATTTGGAAAAATGCGATCGAAGTTGACCCTAGTTTAAAACATACCATAGAGGATCTGCCGCCGGTGGTTTATTCTACCCGTTGCCATAGTGGGACAGCAACCCATCCAGAGGGAGTCATGGTTTATCTAAAAACTGCTGGGGGGAATGATGCTTTAGCATGGATTGATAAGCAGGGAAATAGTGTGACTCAATCCCAATTAACTATTTTACGGTCCGCTGCCTGTCATCCCCAAACCCCGGCCATTCCCCCCCATCCCCAACACCATCAGTTAGTACAAAAAGGTACAGAATTAATCGCGGAGGAGGAAAACAACTCCGGATCTAAATTGGGACGATTGACGGGAGCAAAATTTAAGACCTACGAGCGCTTAAAAAGGTATTCTCAAGATAGTAAGGATGATCTATTTGCTCATGAGGATTTATGCAAGGCTCTCGACCAATTCTATCATTATCCCCTTAGACAGTCGGCTCTCGATCGCTTAAATCGTTGTTTAAGAACCGGCATCAGTGACCAACAATTGGCAGATTTACTGGTATCTTTATATCAAGATGACCGTCTCTGTATTGTTCACCCACAAGAATCCACCCAAGAACCTCAGATTATTTGTTCCCTGGGTCTATTTCAACCTTCTTAAGTCCCCCTTATCAAGGGGGATTTAGGGGTATCTAACCAATTCAAGTCCCCCTTATCAAGGGGGATTTAGGGGTATCTAACCAATTCAAGTCCCCCTTATCAAGGGGGATTTAGG
>NZ_JADBUN010000200.1:0-15651 GCF_020245625.1 Microcystis sp. M049S2
AAAACGGCTTTACGATATTTGGCTGGGAACACTAAATGATATAGCAAAACACTTACATTATGGCTCTTATGGATGTATTCACTCATTTTTCTATTATACGCCGCGAGCGGCGGGGAATTAGACCCGAAGAGATTAAAAACTGATTATTTATTTCTCCTTTTGCCTTTTGCATGAGTAGAAAACGGGTTTCTCCGAGAAACCCGTTTTCTGTGGGTTACTCAAAGGATTGGGATTGAGCCGCGCTTTTATGATCAATCATAAACAAAACCCCCCACCAATGGGCGGGGGGTTTTTTAGTCACCTAATTCAAGGTTTAGCCGAACTTGCCGGCAGTGGAAGCGATCAAGAAGGCGGCGTAGGTGAAGATATAGCCAACGGTGAAGTGAGCTAAACCAACCAAACGAGCCTGAACGATCGAGAGAGCCACGGGTTTGTCTTTCCAACGAACGAGGTTCGCCAGAGGAGTGCGTTCGTGGGCCCAAACGATAGTTTCGATCAACTCTTGCCAGTAACCACGCCAAGAGATCAGGAACATGAAACCGGTTGCCCAAACGAGGTGTCCAAAGAGGAACATCCAGGCCCAGACAGAAAGGTTATTAACACCGTAGGGGTTGTAACCGTTGATTAACTGAGCCGAGTTAGCCCAGAGGTAATCGCGGAACCAGCCCATCAGGTAGGTGGAGTTTTCGTTAAACTGAGCCACGTTACCCGACCAGACACCGAGGTGTTTCCAGTGCCAGTAGAAGGTTAACCAACCCAAGGTGTTCAACATCCAGAACATGGCTAGGTAGAAGGAATCCCAAGCAGAGATGTCGCAAGTACCGCCACGGCCGGGACCGTCGCAAGGGAAGGAATACCCGAAGTCTTTTTTATCGGGCATTAATTTGGAACCACGAGCGTCTAAAGCACCTTTAACCAGGATTAGAACGGTGGTGTGTAAACCAAGAGCGATCGCATGATGAACGAGGAAGTCGCCAGGACCGATGGTTAAGAAGAGGGAGTTAGTGCCGCTATTGATCGCGTCTAGCCAACCGGGTAACCAAACATCACCGTAGTTGGGATAGGCGGTGTAAGCGATACTATCGGGGTTAGACAACAGTACGTTCATGCCGTACAGGGTTTTACCCGAAGCAGCTTGCACGAATTGAGCGAACACAGGTTCGATCAGGATTTGTTTTTCGGGAGTACCGAAAGCGACGACTACATCGTTATGAACGTAGAGGCCGAGGGTGTGGAAACCTAAGAAAAGGGAAACCCAGCTTAGGTGAGAGATGATCGCTTCTTTATGCTCCAGCATCCGCGCTAGGACGTTATCTTTGTTCGCTTCGGGATCATAGTCACGCACGAAGAAGATAGCACCGTGGGCGAAAGCACCCACCGCTAGGAAACCAGCGATGTATTGGTGGTGGGTATAAAGAGCCGCTTGGGTAGTGTAGTCCTTAGCGATAAAAGCATAAGGAGGTAGCGCGTACATATGCTGCGCCACCAGAGAGGTGATCACGCCTAAAGAAGCGAGAGCCAAACCGAGTTGGAAGTGGAGAGAGTTGTTAACCGTGTCATAAAGATTTTTGTGACCGGCTCCTAACTTACCACTGGGGGGTTTATGTGCATTGAGGATGTCCTTGATGCTGTGACCGATGCCCCAGTTGGTGCGGTACATATGACCAGCCACAATGAAGATCACAGCGATCGCCAAGTGGTGGTGAGCCATATCGGTTAACCAGAGGGACTCGGTTTGGGGATGGAAACCACCTAAGAAGGTGAGAATCGCAGTTCCCGCGCCTTGGGCAGTACCGAAAATGTGGTTAGCAGTATCGGGGTTTTCCGCATACACACCCCAGTTACCGGTGAAGAAGGGTAGTAAACCCGCCGGGTGGGGGGGAGTGGAGAGGAAGTTGTCCCAACCAACGTGCTGACCGCGGGATTCGGGGATAGCAACGTGAACGAGGTGTCCGGTCCAAGCCAGAGAGCTAACACCGAACAGAGCGGCGAGGTGGTGGTTCAGGCGAGATTCAGCGTTTTTGAACCAAGCGAGGCTAGGACGGAACTTAGGTTGTAAGTGTAACCAGCCAGCAAAGAGGAAAATCGCCGAGAGAATCAGCAGGAACACCGCACCTTGGTATAGGTCTTGGTTGGAGGTCATACCGATGGTGTAGAACCAGTGGTAAACCCCGGAATAGGCGATGTTAACCGGATTAGAAGCACCAGCTTGGGTGAAGGCATCTACCGCGCCTTTACCGAACTGGGGATCCCAAATCGCATGGGCGATGGGACGGATGTTTAAGGGATCTTTGATCCACTGCTCGAAGTTACCTTGCCAAGCGACGTGGAATATGGTACCGGAAGTCCACAGGAAAATGATTGCAATGTGGCCGAAGTGCGACGCGAAAATCTTTTGGTAGAGATTCTCTTCCGTCATGCCATCATGACTTTCAAAATCGTGGGCTGTGGCGATCCCGTACCAAATCCGACGGGTAGTCGGATCTTGGGCTAGATCTTGGCTAAATTTAGGGAATTTAGTTGCCATAGCTGTTTAGGAAATTCTCCTCTCTAAATAACTGAGGCTCTTACACGAGTGCTGGTTATTTCCTTTTTTAAATTCACCCACTGTAATAGGAAACGCTTACAGTGGTATCGGTCAATCGACGCTGGTTCAGCCTAGGCCTGCCAATCCCCGGGGGACTGGCAAGCCCTTATAGGCAAGTTTAGCCAATCGAGAGACTTCTGGCCAAGAAGAATGCCCACGTGGTGACAATACCGCCTAAGAGGTAGTGAGCCACACCAACGGCACGACCTTGAATGATGCTCAGGGCGCGAGGTTGGATAGCGGGGGCAACTCTTAACTTGTTGTGCGCCCAGACGATCGACTCGATTAATTCTTGCCAGTAGCCGCGACCACTGAACAGGAACATCAAGCTAAACGCGAAGACGAAGTGACCGGCTAGGAACATGATTCCGTAGGCAGACAGAGCAGAGCCATAGGAATTAATGACTTGCGCTGCTTGCGCCCAGAGGAAATCCCGTAACCAACCGTTGATGGTGATGGCACTTTGAGCGAAGTTACCGAGGGTAACGTGGGTGACAGTGCCATCGGGGGCGACGGTTCCCCAGACATCGGACTGCATTTTCCAGCTAAAGTGGAAGATTACGACCGAGATGGAGTTGTACATCCAGAACAGGCCGAGGAAGACGTGATCCCAACCCGAAACTTGGCAGGTACCGCCGCGACCGGGACCATCGCAGGGGAAACGGAAACCGAGATTCGCTTTATCGGGAATCAGACGGGAACCGCGAGCGTAGAGAACCCCTTTGAGGAGAATCAACACGGTTACATGGATGGTGAAGGCGTGGATGTGATGCACGAGGAAATCGGCAGTACCGAGAGTGATCGGCATCATGGCCACTTTGCCACCCACTGCTACTACGTCGCCACCGAAAGCATAACTAGCGGTAGTGAGAGCGTTAGGAGCGGTGTTGCCGGGGGCTAGGGTGTGGAGACTTTGTACCCATTGGGCAAAGATGGGTTGTAGTTGAATTCCCGTATCCGAGAACATATCTTGGGGACGACCAAAAGCCCGCATGGTGTCGTTGTGAATGTATAAACCGAAGCTATGGAAGCCGAGGAAAATACATACCCAGTTCAGGTGGGAGATAATTGCGTCGCGATGACGGATCACCCGATCGAGCAGGTTATCGACGTTTTTGGCCGGATCGTAGTCGCGCACCATAAAGATCGCTCCGTGCGCTCCCGCACCGACGATTAAGAAGCCACCGATCCAAGTGTGGTGAGTAAACAAGGATAGTTGGGTGGCGTAGTCCGTCGCCTGATAGGGATAGGGCGGCATGGCGTACATATGGTGGGCCACGATGATGGTTAGCGAACCTAAGAGAGCAAGGTTAATCGCTAACTGAGCGTGCCAAGAGGTGGTCAGGATTTCGTACAGTCCTTTGTGACCTTGACCGGTGAAGGGACCTTTGTGGTTTTCAAGGATTTCCTTCATGCTGTGACCGATACCCCAGTTGGTACGGTACATATGACCAGCAATGATGAATAATACAGCGATCGCCAAGTGATGGTGAGCGGTATCGGAAAGCCAGAGACCACCGGTCACGGGGTTCAAGCCACCTTTGAAGGTGAGGAAATCCGAGTAAGCACCCCAGTTAAGGGTAAAGAAGGGGGTCAAACCCTGGGCGAAGCTGGGATATAAATCCGCCATCTTGCTCGGTTCGAGAATGAACTCGTGGGGCAAGGGGATGTCTTGGGGAGCTACTCCAGCATCGAGGAGTTTGTTCACCGGTAAAGAAACGTGAATCTGATGACCGGCCCAACCTAGGGAACCTAAGCCGAGTAAACCCGCCAAGTGGTGGTTCATCATCGATTCCACGTTTTGGAACCATTCCAGTTTCGGTGCGCTTTTGTGGTAATGGAACCAACCAGCAAACAGCATCAGGCCCGCCATAACTAAACCACCGATAGCGGTGCAGTATAGCTGATAGCTGTTGGTGAACCCGGAAGCCCGCCAGAGGTAGAACAGACCAGAGGTGATCTGAATACCGTGGAAACCGCCGCCCACATCGCCGTTGAGGATGCCTTGACCGACGATCGGCCAGACCACTTGGGCGCTGGGTTTGATGGCCAGCGGGTTGGTTAACCAAGCTTCATAGTTAGAAAATTTCGCGCCGTGGAAGTACATTCCACTTAGCCAAACGAAGACAACGGCGAGATGTCCGAAGTGGGCGCTGAAGATTTTCCGAGAAATATCTTCGAGATCGCTGGTTTGACTATCAAAATCGTGGACGTTGGCGTGTAGGTTCCAAATCCAGGTAGTGGTTTTGGGTCCTTTGGCTAAAGTGCGATCAAAATGCCCCGGTTGACCCCACTTCTCAAAGGAAGTAGGTACTGGGTCTTTATCTACAATCACTTTAGCTACCGCCTCTTTGGGGGGGAGTGCCATGAGGATTCTCCTCTCTCGACAATAGACTTAGCGTTTTATTTGAGGATAGATTTTTTAACCTAAAAAAGGCAAGTTGAAATCTGACCCACCTTTTGTTAATGTCGCTTGACTTTCCTCTTGGGTGAGATTCCAGTCGAAAGCATCAATAGTAGATGATAAGTCTTTGTTCTCTCCTCTGTTCGTTGTGCTTAACAATAATTAAAATTCTCTCAATCCTTGATAGGAGAGACATTTTCTGCTATGGACGGTCTTAGTCAGGGTCAGACCGGTAATTTTTCTTTACAAAAGTTTATTAATCGTCGCCCCAGAAGCCGATTTCCCCTTTTTCTCCCTCACCAGACCATATAGAAAATTCAATAGATAGATTCTCAAAAAACAATCAAACAATTCTGTAAAATTGAGGCCATGACCTCATCTTCTCGCGCTTTTGCTGACACCAGAGCATTCAATGACTCTAGCAAAAATCAATGGTTTGTATAGATTTTGGCCTTGGCTCTAGGAGGAACGTGCTATCCCTACTACATAAATTAATCCCAGTCAAAACCCTTCGTATATGTCTTGTGATCGGTTTACTGACTATTCTGTTAACCGCCTGTGGCGATCGCTTGACGGCTACCAATCTCCCCACTTCGGAAACCTCTAATCTTCCCGTCGTCCAAGGCCGCATTTCTGAGGTTGCCCCCCCGGTCCTAATTCAGGAACTGCGCCCCAGTTTAGAGCGTTACGCTCCCCAAGTAACGATTCTCAGTCCTCTGGCCGAACAAGTTTTCGATGACACTCAGGTGACAGTTAAACTACAAGTGTCAGATCTGCCAATTTTCCAAGACGATACCCTGAAATTAGGACCCCACTTGAGTCTAATTGTCGATAATGAACCAGCAGCAGCCATTTACGACCTCAAGCAACCGATTATCCTAGAAAATCTTGCCCCCGGTACTCATACCCTGCGCGTCTTGGCCCTGCGTCCTTGGCAGGAAAGTTTTAAAAATGATGGGGCATTTGCTGAAACAACCTTTCATATTCTGACAAAAACAGGCAAAAATGCCCCTGATCATAACTTACCCCTGTTAACCTACAGTAGTCCGCAAGGAATCTACGGTGCAGAACCGATCCTGCTCGATTTTTATCTGAGTAATGCTCCTCTACGTCTGTCCAATACTGCCAACGGGGATAATAATCTTCAAGATTGGCGCATTCGTGTCACCGTCAACGGTGAAAGTTTTCTGCTTGATACTTGGGAACCCATTTATCTCAAGGGTTTTAACAAGGGCAATAACTGGGTACAACTAGAATTCATCGATGGTAAGGGAAATAAAATCGAAAACGAGTTTAATACCAGCGTGCGCGTGATTAGCTTTGATCCCTCTTACCGAGACGGTCTTAGTCAATTAGTCCGCGGCGATTTATCCCCTACAATTGCCCGTAGCATTGTTGATCCCAACTATCAAACTATTCCCAGTCCAGAGGAAGAAACCCCTGTTATCGAACCAGAAACCTCTATAGTTGAGGAAGAAAACCCTATAGTTGAGGAAACCCCTGTTATTGAGCCAGAAAGCCCAATCGTGGAAGAAACCCCTGTTATTGAGCCAGAAAGCCCAATCGTGGAAGAAAACCCTGTTATTGAGTCAGAAAGCCCAATCGTGGAAGAAAAACCAGTGGAGACAGAAACAATCGAAAAGGTCGAGGAAACCCCTGAAGCGATCGAATCTCCCCTAACCACCATACCAGAGACAAAGGAGATTAACGAACCTGCCCCCGGTATTCAGCCTCCGCTAGAAGTGGAACCTATTCCCGAACCCCAGAACAATAGCGAGGAAAAAATCACCATTTTTGATCGCGTTCAACAAACTTTAAACCGCTTCCAGTTGGCCTCTTCCCCAGCAGAAAAAGATATCGAACTACCCACCCTCGATCCTCAATTATTCAGCAATGTCGAGCGGTCTTAGAGCCTAGCTTAATCCAGTTTTCAGGGGAAGTGGGGAGGTGGGGAGGTAGGGAGCGGGAGAATGGGGGAATTTCAACTAACACCCTAAAACCCCAACACCCTAAAACCCCAACCTCCAACCCCTCGATCGAGAAATTATTAAACAAATATTTCGCAATATAGACAAAATCAGGAACTAAGTTATAATCTAAAACGTCTATAGACAATTTACTAACTTTTTGCTTGAGGTAATTGTGTTTAACAAAATTTCCCTTGTCGCTGGTTTTGCCGGTTTAGTTGCCCTAACTACCCTTGGTGCTGTACCCGCACAAGCAGGACCACAAAATAACGAAATCCTGATCAGTCAACTGCGCGGCCATAACACCTACAGAGGTGAGCCGCAACTCAACCCCGGTGACTATATACTAGGTCGCGTCCGGGGAACCGTGGGTGGCATTATGTCCATCCAATTGATCAGACTTGTAACAGTGGATGGCAAAGAAATTTTCAACGGCGACTTTGCCGACGGAACCACCGCTCGTATTGTTGGGGATGCCACTGGTGGTGACGATATACTATTGCAAGTGGTAGATGGCAAATTAGTTTATGTGGGTAAA
Organism: Microcystis sp. M049S2; assembly: GCF_020245625.1. Lineage (NCBI taxonomy): Bacteria > Bacillati > Cyanobacteriota > Cyanophyceae > Chroococcales > Microcystaceae > Microcystis > Microcystis sp. M049S2. The sequence goes on from NZ_JADBUN010000200.1 coordinate 7,497, forward strand.
GCTCGTCCCTATTGGGTTTCCCGCTTGAAACTAAAATCAGAAATCGCCGTCAGTAGCACTCGCTCGCAACTTTTAAGAGAAATCAACGAAAAACAACCCGCTTGGGGACTTCCCGCTTTACCCCCGGAAACCAGAACCTTTACTGAAGTTGCTCCCCAACCTGCTCCCGAGCCTAGTGTATCTCCTATCCGCGGACTTTGGTAGTGGGAAGACATCAGCAGAAAATCTCTTGTCTTGAGACTGAGAAGGGTGAAAACTTTCCTCTCAATCTAACCAATTTGGACTAAATAAATCCCTCTTTTTCAGATAAAAGGGGGATTATTATTGCTCTCTTAGGTTTGGTAGGTAAAATGTATTCTAAGATACAGTCCTGCTGGCGAGGGAGTGGAAGGAACCACTCCAGACACAGAGGACACAAAGATTGATCGCTTCTATAGTAAGTTAAACTGAGCACACAAAGAATAAGAGAGCCATGACCGAATCCAGATAGGGAAATTTCCCGATATTCACTCCAGTTCAAAAGACTGATTATTAAATTTCAAAGTCCGACAATTCTCCGTCACCGTCCGCACCACATCATCGGGCGCACCATCGGGAATTTCGGCTTCAATCTCCAGTGTTACCTTAACCCTGGCCCCACTGAGTCGGGTGAGATGCTGGATGATCTCATTGGCGATCGCTGGAGCGTCTCGATTGATCCGCAGGGGATCGATCTCAACACTGCCGTAAAACCTCCGCAGAACCAGCTTTTTCTCAACCAGATCACCGGGAGTCTCTGTCACAGTTAATCCAACACCAGAGGGTAAAGATGGCGGCCGATCGCGGTCACTAGAGATAACGGAATCAGTCTCGGCAGCGGTCGGGGGGTTAGCTGGTTTCTCGGCCTCTAGCTGCCCCATAGCTACATCAGGCTTAACCAGAAGGCTGTGACTGCTGATACTCGGGTTAATATCCCGAAGGATGACAAGACCAGTATATCTTTGCTTCACCTCATCCCAGCCCTCTGCATAACCGAAGTTTTCCTCTACGAGCGTAGAACGAACCCCCTCCCGCACAGTTTGAAGTAGAACATCCTGGTTCTTGAGACGGGGCAAGTAAAGATACTGCGCTAGGTACTCCCAGAGACGCTTGATATCAATGTGGTTAGTCGAACGCCACAGGTATTTGTCGAGGGCGTCCATCCGCAGGTTGTCACCAGAGTAATGGGTAATCAGTTGCCCCTCATGAACCAGTTTGCGACTGGCTCGATCGATAGGGGAATCATCCCCCTGAAGAGGGGTTTCAGTCCAGTGGATGCCTTTCTGGGGGTCGGGTTGCTCTGGAACCAGCAGCCACTTATAGGTTTGGTTGAGGATCAGGCTTACCTCCTTGTCGGCTTGATCGCGTTTAGTGATCGCCTGTTTATTCTGAGAAACATCGAGATTGAGGGTTTCCTGATCCGCCACAATTGAATTCCAGGCAAGATATCCGGCGACGTTCTTCTCTAAGTTTTCCAGGTTCGACTTGTCAGCGGCAACAAATACAAGCGTATTCTTGTAATAGCGGGGGCTACCCCCTCTCTGATTGAGAATTTCCGCCACTAAACGCCGAGCGGGGCTATCTTCGGCGGATTTACTGTGGGGTTGCCCAGGACCGAGAACGACGAGCCGCACCCCCAGATGAGGATCATCGGGAATATCAGCAGTTGATTCTGGGGCAATATGAATCCCTCCAAACTCGCCCCGCTGCTGGTCGGCCTTCAAGCGCCGGACGATTTCTTCTGTCACTTTATACCGCTCCTCAAAGAGCAGGTTTGCCCGATCTTGGGCTGTGCGGGTGACGTTCGGCTGATTGGAAATCCAGTAGCGGTTGCCATCGATGTAGAGGTAGGTGGCCCGATCTGTTAGCCGCCGTAGGGCATCACCAAAAGTGGCTACAGTCTCCCCCGGCTGCACGCAACCGAGTTTTATCCTCTTATCTTCTAGTCCTCGGTTAGCAGCCCGAATCGTGGGGGCCGAGCCAAGGTAAATAGTGCGCGTAACCCGACGGCAAGCAGAATAGCGTCCCAGGTTGGAATTTTGGCGATCGATGTCGAGGGGCAGAGAATTGGGGCCATCCACATCCTTTTCGATGATCGGAACCCAATTATCATCTAAGTAGCGGGTTAACTCCGACTGAACCTGAGCATCATCCATCGGGACGTGGGAGGGCATGATCAACAAGCTCTTGTCCTCTCGCTCCCAAAGGGAATGGATGACCTTGGCCATGAGTCGCAAAACACCCCTGGTGCGCTGGAATTTATCGAGGGTTGACCAGTCGGAGTAGAGGCGATCAAAAAATCCTGGGTGAATGGGATAGGCTTCCCGCAGGCGGCGCCTGTAGTCAGCCTCCAGGCATTCGCTAGGAAATTCCTGCCCCTGGGTCCGATACATCTCGGAGAAGGCTTTAATCACCGCATCCCGTGCGACAAATAGTTGCGGGTCAGTAGTGGTTTGAAAGAGACGGCGGCGGACGATCTCGAAACTCTCCTCGGCACTAGCGGGTCGCCAAGGGGATTGGATGCGCCCGATCGCATTTTTAAGGCGGTCTAGGGCCTCTGTACCCCGTTCTCCTCCGGTTTCAACATCTGTAGTCCGTACTTCTCCGGTTTTTTCGTCAACGGTTTCCGAAGCGGGGATACTCACAGCCAAAAGCGTCTGCTGGGCATTTTTTGCCGACTCGCTCAGGGTTTGGGCAAAAGTAAACTGGGTGTCAAAACTACCGCCAGCAATATCGTTCTTGTCGTGCAATTGCCTGGCATAGGCAACCCATTCGTCGATCAAGATCAAACAGGGTGAAAAACGATTAAACAATATTTTGAGTGCGTCTCCCGGATTAGTGGAAGTTTCATCGGCGTTGCGAACCAGAGCGTAGCCCTCAGCGCCGCCGAGTTGCCAAGCTATTTCTCCCCACAGGGTCTTGATTTCTGGGCGATTTTGCTTGTTGTGTTCCGGTTTATAGGGGGGGATGCCACTAGGCTGGACTTTAGTGCCGACCAGAACAGCAATGTTGACATTTTCGGGGGGTTTTTTAATGTTCAGAGCTTGGAAGATCGACTCCATACCGGGAAGATCTTCGATCGCCAAAGCATTGCACAGATGGTAGAGGGCCAGCATGGCGTGGGTTTTTCCGCCACCGAAGTTAGTTTGCAGTTCAATCACCGGCTCTCCGCCATTACCACTCAGACGCAGCAGGGCATTGGTCAGAAGTTGCTTGAGTCCTTCGGTGAGGTAGGTGCGGCGGAAAAATTCCGTCGGGTCGCGGTATTCGTCAGAGCCTTCATCGAGATAGACTTGCCAGAGGTCGGCGGCAAATTCGGCCTGTTGGAAGCGTCCAGAAGCCACATCGGGGTGGGGGGTGGCGATTTCCCGCCAGGGTTTCAATCCCGACATCGGTTGTCCTTCCGTCGGTGCGATCGCTTGGCGCCTTGTCTCTCGCCGGGCCTGTTCTTCAAAGCGAAGTCTGAGGATTTCTTGCTTCTGCTTCTCCACCTCTTGGGTGTCGGCGGAAACCGAACTCAGTAGGCGAGAGATGCTATCAAAAGCCCGGTAAGCATCGTCGAGGCTGAAAGCATCGTTATGGGCCCAGGCGTTGCGGACATCTCTTAGTTCACTGGTCAGAGAGCGATCGCTTCTGCCTAGGGTTTTCTTAAAAACTTCATTCCACTGCTCCCAGAGGACAATTAGCAGGGCCGAAACGTCTTCTTTGAGGACGGCATCACCTGTCCTGCGGATCGTGTAGCTCTCAGGGAGACAACTTAAGGCCACGGCCACCCACTTCTGGCCGTAGCTTGCTTTCATTTCTCGTTCAATGAAGGGGTATAGTCCCTCTCTGAGGAAATCTAGGGCGCGTCCGACTCGTTCACGATTGCTGATTGCCATGGGATTTGATGAGGAGTTATTTTTATAATGCCTCAATTTGGGAGAGATAACCACACGAAGGGGGATTTTGAACCACAAAGAACACGAAGGGGGATTAACCACAGAGGCACAAAGGTCACGGAGATTGTTAATAATTAGCTCCTATCAAGACTTTTTTGGGCTTCAGAGAGGTTTAGCATTAGTGTTAGTGGATCGAGTCGGGATGATATAAAGCCACATTTTTCTGTGTAGAATTGTTTGGCTTTTTCATTGAGTGCGTGAACGAGAATCGCTCTAATTCCGGCAATCACAGAAGCTTGCAAGCTTCGGAGTACGGCATCTTTGATGAGGGCTTTTCCAAGTCCTTGTCCTTGATGGTTGCGGTCCACTGCCAGTCTGCCCACAATGATTACCGGAATGGGATCTGGCATATTTTGTTTAATTTTGCCTGGAGCTTGATCGCGCATCACACTACCTGTGGACAGACAGTAGTAACCGACTACTCTATTGTCTGCACAAACAACGTAGGTACGTGCTGCACCAGTAGATTCACTTTTTATTGCGCGTTCTTTCAACCAGTTATTCAAGCTTGTTTCACCGCAGTCGAAGAAATCTATCTTGTGTTCTGGGTTGAGTGGTTCTGGTGCTGTATAGGTTATTCCCAAGGGCTTTTAGTGGATAATAACTGAGCCAGCTTTTCATTTTTTTTTGCTGGAGTGTCAAGTGCTTCATTGAAGGCTTCCCATTGTTCTTTATTGAGGACAAATAGCCTGCGATCTAGTACATAACTTTTGGGTTTGTGGGGTTTTTTGGTGATTTTCATAAGTTTTGAATATATAGTTTGCTTACATTGTACACAAAGAGCGGCTGATCAACTCTGTGTCTCTGTGGTTTAAATTCACCACAAAGGCACAAAGGTCACAAAGAAAAGGATAGTTGTTCGGGAGAGGGTTTATATTCGTTGGCTAGGCGGGTGATTTCTGGCCAAGAGGTGACGAGGCTATTGTAGGCTATGGCTTCTTGGGTCCAACCTTTTCTGTCACAGAGGCTATAAAGTCTATAGGCGAGTTCTTTGGCTAAATCGGCTTTGTTTCCTAGTTTGGCCAAGAGTTCTGCGGCTCCGGTTTCGCCGTTTTTATCGAGGGTATGGATGAGGTGTTGGGTGATTTCCCAGATGGGTGTCCGCTCATCTTTTTCTGGCTTCCAATCGGTTTTAAGATCTTCGCGCTTGAGTAGTCGCACTTTACCTGCTTTTGCTTCTAGTATGCCAGCTTCAACCATGCCCTGAATACTGGTGTTTTTGGCTTTGGAGAGGGTTTCTGCATTGCCATATAGTCCTTCGTTGAATTGGTACTGCTCGAACCAAGTCAGCGCCCAACGGGTATCACTATCAAATTCTCCTTCTTGTTCGGTGAGAAATTCGTCGAGAATCTGGTTAATCAGTTGCAGGGCGGTACGAACACCCATGAAAGTGCCGTTAGATTCGAGGATAGCGGCGTATTTGGAGTAGATTGCCATCCCGGGCCCAATACTGGCTTGGGCGAGGTCAACGGGGGCAATATTGCCCTGTTGCAGCAGTTTTAGGGCTTGGGGAAGGTCGCGCTTCAGTTCGTTGAGGAATTGCCGGCGGCTGGCTTTGGGCGCGTCGGCGGGACGGGGACGACACACGAGGACTATAGATGAGGCGAGGGCGTTAGAGTTGATATTACGGGTTCTAGCTTCTCTTTCTGTTCGGAGAGGCCATGTTCCGTCAATACTAAAATTAGCTTGTATTAAACCTTCTAAAATTGTTTCCCAACCTGTAGAAGAGACGTTCTGCTGATCATCAGTTTCAGTTTGCTTGAGCGCATAGTAGATTGTGACGGGATAATCTTGATAGTTGATTTGATTGACTCGTTTAAAAACTTGAATAAGACTATCTTCAAAAAATTGTTTTGCCTTCTCCTTGCTTCCGTGTCGAAAGTGATCGGCAACCATTTCTTGAGTTTTAGGAACTAATAACGTATTAAAAATCTCTGGATAAATTGAACCTATAGACCGACGCAGCCAAACATAAAAGAAATCAGATAAGTCTGCATAGGGTATAGCATCATAATAAGGGGGGTCTGAGGAAATCAATTTAGCTATTGAATCATTTTTATGATTTTTAGTAGCATCGAGTTGAATAACTTGTCCTGGAGCGGAACAAGAGGATTTTTTAATAACTTCAACTATCCAATCAATTGCACCATTAAAATTGCCCGTCGAGTCACTCATGGGATTTGCTTCGGCAAAATCCCATGACATTGGTATAGCTTGACGAGCAAACGTATTACGCAGACCATCCCTGCTTATATTCCACGAACAAATAGTTGAGCAAACATCTGATACGCGGTCCACCGCAAAAGCCAAATAAGTCGCCACCGCATCCGCATAAGCCGTCGCACCTATTCCCCCATCATTAAGAGGTAAATCATCATCAGGGATTCCTGCGGCCACTGCATCAGCTTTAATCTTTTCTCTGGCTTCACTTACTAAATCGCTAAAAGTGGTGAGAGCGACGAGTTGACGGGGAGTGAATAAATCGGCAAAAGTCCTCATCCCGTAATTTGGTGTCTTGAAATCTCGCGGATTATGCGGTAATTGAGAATCAGGCTTCCATTCAGGTTGTGCTTTTTTAGCAATTCTCACCTGTTCCTCATCAGGAGAAAGATAAACCCTTCCCCCTTGTCCTTCAGCGACAATAGCCATTAACTGAGCATCCATCCGGCCCGCCTTACCTTCGCTACGGATATGATCAAAAGGAACAGGAGTATTACAAGCGATACAAACTGCACCCTTGCGGTTTACCGTCCCATCTGGGGCCGTACCCTTACCCGTTTTGACCTCAAAGCGGATTTTGGGTGGCACCCCAGAGACACCAAAATCATCCCCCTTTGTGTCCTCAGTGCCTTTGTGGTTAAAATCCCCCTCAGTGTTAACATCTCCCACAAAAGGCTCAACCCAAGCCTCCTTACCCTTCTTCGTCGAAAGCGAGAACTTATTAACCAGAGGCATCTGACAGCCACAGGCTGGATTAGGACACTTCACCGTCCTGGCCCAAAGCCAAGCAATCACCTTAGTGTCCTTTGTGCCTTTGTGGTTGGTTTCCACCATCGGATAAAGATAGCCAATCCTTTTAAAAGCCTCATCCCGCATCCACTGACCGTAATAGCGCACATCTGCGGCCAATCCCTGGGCCCCTTCCCAGGAAGAAATCTTTTGTTTTTGGCGAGAATCGCGATTAACCGGCGGTTTATCCTTAAACTTGGGCGGAATCTCGATCAAAGCCTTAGTAATCAACACCGCCACCGGATTGAGGTCACTACCGTGGGCCTGCAAACCCAAGCGCTGGGCCTCCAAAGGAATGGAACCACCACCACAAAACGGGTCATAGGCGGGGGGGGCATATTTAGCGATATAATCCCGTATAGCATCAGGTTTAGTGGGGGGTTCTTCCCCACGTTCCCAAGCCAAACAGCGCGCAATTTCTCGCTGTGCTTCTAGCAATACTGCTGAGTTAGGCTGGTTAATCTCATCCCAAGATACCAACCCTCTAACCACCTGCTTAGTGTTGCCTTTTTTGTCCTTTTCAAGCTCAATCCTACCCAAAATATCAAACAATCGCTGCCGTTCCTGATTCTGTGCTTCTTCCGTGGGAAATTTCTCTGGCCAACTGGAAGGATCATCCACCAAAGAAGCCCATAAAACCGCCCTAGTTGTAGCCAAAGGTTTCCGGGACCACCAAAGATGTAGAGTAGAGGGATGACCATGGCGAATCGATTTTTCCCGTGCCGATTCGACGTTAATGGCTTCTAGGGGTAGGGCCACTTCAATGAGTTTTTTACGGTAGGTCATGGGAGATAAAAGAACCACAAAGGCACAAAGGACACGAAGGTTTAGTTGAGCTTAAATAATTGTTTGAGAGCTTTCTCTACAATACTTCGATCGGTCATAAATCACTGTAGGCACATTCATCAGCCTCTGACTCCCATTCACTCAACATAGATGAAATTCCCTTGAGATATTCCCTATCCGCAGGCTCAAGAGGTTCGTCGTATCGAGAGGGTTCTTTTTCCCGTAACGGATATAAATTAGACGCTGATTTATTAGTAATAATGGCTCTACCGAACCTGTCATGTCAAACTATCAACAACTCATACTTGTAAAGCTTGTATAATAGGGCTTTGAGTTTTTGTTAGATTGATATTTATCAACTTTAGAGCATTGCTGGACAGAGAGGGAGCTTGGGGAGTTTT
>NZ_JADBUN010000201.1:0-12109 GCF_020245625.1 Microcystis sp. M049S2
AGACCTCTTGCATAAATCCGAAAACAAACGATAGAAACAATAATGGGAGGGACTTTCAGTTAATTATTTATTAGTAGTTGATAATCTTCAAAAATGTTGCTGTACAAGGATCGACTTAAGACTTTTGCAAGAGGTCTACTCTGATTGGGGTGTTCGTAGGAAGGCAGCCTTCGCTTTGGGTAATATTGGCTCGGAAACAGCCATTCCGGGGTTACTCAAGGCTTTAGAAGACTCTAATAGCGGTGTTCGTTGGAACGCAGTCGAGGCTTTGGCTGAGATTGGCTCAGAAACAACCATTCCGGGGTTACTCAAGGCTTTAGAAGACTCTAATAGCGGTGTTCGTTGGAACGCAGTCGAGGTTTTGGCTGAGATTGGCTCAGAAACAACCATTCCGGGATTACTCAAGGCTTTAGAACACTCTGATGAGTATGTTCGTAGGAAGGCAGCCTTCGCTTTGGGTAAAATTGGCTCGGAAACAGCCATTACGGGGTTACTCAAGGCTTTAGAAGACTCTAATAGCGTTGTTCGTAGGAACGCAGTCGAGGCTTTGCGTAAGATTGGTTCAGAAACAACCATTCCGGGATTACTCAAGGCTTTAGAACACTCTGATTGGTTTGTTCGTATCAACGCAGCCTTCGCCTTGGCTGAGATTGGCTCAGAAACAGCCATTCCGGAGTTACTCAGGGCTTTAAAAGACTCTAATTGGTTTGTTCGTATCAACGCAGCCTTCGCCTTGGCTGAGATTGGCTCAGAAACAGCGATTCCGGGGTTACTCAAGGCTTTGGAAGACTCTAATAAAGATGTTCGTATGTACGCAGCCGAGGCTTTGGGTAATATTGGCACAGAAACAGCCATTCCGGGGTTACTCAAGGCTTTAGAAGACTCTGATAAGGATGTTCGTGGGAAGGCAGCCGAGGCTTTGGGTAACATTGGCACAGAAACAGCCATTCCGGGGTTACTCAAGGCTTTAGAAGACTCTGATAAGGATGTTCGTGGGAAGGCAGCCGAGGCTTTGGGTAACATTGGCACAGAAACAGCCATTCTGGGGTTACTCAAGGCTTTAGAAGACTCTGATGGGTATCTTCGTTGGAAGGCAGCCGAGGCTTTGGGTAATATTGGCTCAGAAGCGGCGATGACTGAACTTATCAAATGCCTGAAAAATCCTGATTTTGTCACATTAAATAATGGCGATACTCTCTCTCAAGCTAGAGAAGCACTAGACACAATTCAAAACAAACTTAAATACTATCACCCCCTCTCCCAACCCATGAATCAACAAGTTTACATCTCCTACAACTGGCAAGAAGACAGCAACGAAATGGCTAATCAACTCGTCCAAGCATTTGAAGCAAAAGGAATTGAGATTATTCGGGATAAAACCCACACCAGCTATAAAGACTCCATCAAAAACTTTATGCGGCAAATTGGACAGGGGAAATGTGTCGTCGCCGTCATCAGCGATAGATACTTAAAATCAGAAAACTGTATGTTTGAATTAGTAGAAATTGCCAGAAATGGTGACTTTTATCAAAGAATATTCCCGATTATTTTACCAGATGCCAGAATTCATAAAGACTTCGAGCGCATAGACTACCTGAAATATTGGGAAGACGAAAAAGCAAAACTACAAGCAAAATACAAACAAATTGATTTAGCTAAAACTAATAGTATCATGGCGACAGTAAACTTATATGATGAAATCAGGGGCAATATTGATAATCTAACTAACATTCTTAAAGATATGAATACCCTCAATATCGACTTACACCGCCAATCGGAATTTGCAGCTATGATTGAAGTAGTAGAAACTAAACTTGCAGAAGACCGAACAGAATAAAGGAACAGTATCGCACAGTATCATAGGATCAATCCCTGTTGTTTATATTTATCCATTAACAGATTATCATAGTCCTTTTCGCTAATTTCAGAGCCGGTCAATGCCATTTCTTCAACTTCTTGAAACCATTTAGCCCATTTTTCTTTTAAGTCCTCTCTCCGATAGGCTTCAATTTCTGCGGCGATATCTTTTTCGGTAATATCCTGAACGCCAGGTAAGGATTGAGTTTTATCAAAGAGTTCTTTAACTTTTTGGCTTAAATTCTGACGGTTTTTTTTGTCCGCTAAATTTAACAAAGCGTCTTTTAATAAATCTTCAATGCTGTTATAGTTTCCTGTCGCTAATTGAGAGTTAATTAATTGTTCTAATTCGGGATTTAAGGTAATATTCATGGTAAAATAAACTTGGTATAATTCGGTGGATATTATGATGGTTCGTGAACGATATTATCGATAAACTCTTCTTTTTCTTCTTCCGTCATGGTATCCCAATTATAGCCTCGTTCTTTGGCTACGATTCGAGCTTTGCCAATGGCGTAGTGACATAGGTAATTGACCGCCTGAAAATGGGTAAAACCCCACACCCCACACCCCACACCCCACACCCTGCCCCCACCAACAAACTTTTTCAGCAAACCCTAATTAATCAGTTTAACACGAGTCTCTAGCCGGCTCGTGGGTGGGGAGACTGATCGCTAACGGGAAAAGCCATGATCTAGAAATTCTTGAATCGTTAAAATTGGGATTTCTCGAAATGGATTTAAAACTAATAGATCAGAATCACCGCTTACAATACAGGTAGCTTGACCATCGATCGCTAGTTCTAAATACTGATTATCTTTCTCATCTCTGCAAACCTTGATTTTCTCTCGAATCACGACAATTTCCGCAGTTCTTTCTATCGCCGTTATAAATAGCCGCCTTTTTGCTGAGGAGGCATATCTATCGAATTTGGGACGATTGAAAACAGTGATCAATTCTAACAAAAGACCTCTTGCATAAATCCGAAAACAAACAATAGAAACAATAATGGGAGGGACTTTCAGTTAATTATTTATTAGTAGTTGATAATCTTCAAAAATGTTGCTGTACAAGGATCGACTTAAGACTTTTGCAAGAGGTCTAAAGTAGATTCGGACATTAAAAGCTTGCCGATATTTTGGGCTTTGTCTAATGCCTGACGAGCTTTGCAGTTTTTTGACAGAAGCGCGCTTACTAAAACGTTGGTATCGAGAATAAAAGAATATTCAAGGCTCATTTAGTAAAGATTCTAAAATTTCGGGGGTTAATCCTCTAGCTTGCGCCTCATCACTAATTTCGTCCATTAGTTTTCTCAAGAAATCGATATCGCTGTTAACTGGCTTTCTAATTAGCAAATCGACAAGAACCCGGACGCGTTCTTGTTCCTCCGGGGATGCGGATTGATAGACTTCTGCCGCTTCGGGACTGACTTCGATCGAAATTTTGCTCATATTATTAAGGCTCATTCTTGCTATGCTTCGAGGAGTTGTTTAAATAAGTCGATCACTTGTTCGTTGCTTAAGGTTAAGTTCGGCATAGGTCAATTCTAGACACCAGCATGATTAATCAGTTTAACACCGGTCTTTAATGGAGAAGGTTTTCGGTTCGCCTACACCTTCCGGGCTTCGATCAGTTAGAATCGAGAAATTATCGGCCTAGAAAGTCCTTTCATCTTCGCGCTTGCCGTAAAATTATATCTTTAACTAAATGGTGATCGCTAATTAATTATCGTAGTAAAGCTTGAAAACCTGCTTGAATAAAATGAACATCTGAAGTTAAAGCGTCGGTAATTTGATTTTCTTCCATAACAATAAAAGAAAAACAATCTACTAATCCCCAGCTTTTATCAGATCTTGATTCGTAGAGCTTTAAGCCTTTTTGAAAAAGAGTAGAAGTGATAGTAACAACGAATAAATTATCGGTTTGATAGCATTGCTTGATAAAGGCAGAAACCTTAGGACGATTGTAATGACTAAGAGCATTACCAACCTCCATAAAAATGGCTTCAGTAACCCAAACTGCTGTTGCATTTTTTACATAGGGGAGGAACTGCATAGCAATTTGATGATATTGATCATGAGGATTGAGAATTGCTTGGATAAAGACCGTATCTAAAAAAAGTTTGGACTTATTCATCGCTTATATTTCTTTTGGGAGTATCATATAAATAATGATCGTGTTCCCTTGACCAATCTTCTGGAGCTTCATAGGTGCCAGCCATTTCTTCTAACAGTTCCCAAGCATTTTTATGGTTATTTTCTAATGGATCTTCCCGAGAAATAATTTGGATGATGTAATGGGTATTGGGTTCTAATTCAATCTTTTCTTCGGGACGGAAAACCATTCCATCATAACTAACTCGTAGATTTTTTATCATCATGGATTGTTGAGAAGTAATTCGATTACGGCCTACACAGTGCCTTAAGGCTAGTGTAACACACCCTCTCAACTATAACTGCCGTGCGATCGCACATTCTTCTAGATGCCGATATTCTGCTAAAGATGGGAAAATATCAGTCCTGTAGAGTCAAGGTCGATCCTCGTGGGTGGGGAAACGGAGGGAATTTTCGGCCATGGTGACAACAGTAATCGTTTTTCCCAACCTATCGAAAAACTCGACACTATACCCCGTTTCTAATCCCTCGATTTGATGTTTTTCTACCAATTTCCCACGTCTCCTGCGGATAATCTTGCTTCGCGAATATCTTTTAATAAAATCCCATTGAGTAAAGTTCATAATTCATGGTTATTATTTCGATCTAAAAAGTCCAAAAAGTCTTTTGCTTTCACGATCTGAATATTTTGATATTCAACCAGTGAAAGAAGATGTTTGTCTCCCGTGATAATATGGGTAGCCTTGCCAGCGATTGCACATTCTATGATCATATCGTCATCGGGATCATTGGGAACGGCTCTAAGTGTTCCACCTATAGAAACAATGCTAGAAGCATCACAAATTTCCTCAATGTATTTTCTAACTCGTTCTTCAGGAAATTTGATTTTTAGTAGAAGTTTTTCGGATAATTCGCCTAAAATCTCTGGACAAGTGACCGATCGAATCAGTTTGCTTTGGGCTAGGGAAAAACAACTATTCGGGCTACCGCCTTTAGAAAGCGCAGCAGATATGAGAATATTTGTGTCGAAGACAACAGTATAAATCACTACTTCTCATGAACGATTTCATCGATAAATTCTTCTCTTTCGTCTTCCGTCATGGTATCCCAATCGTAGCCGCGTTCTGCTGCGACGATTTTTGCCTGTTGGCTTCCGTAATCGGTTATAGCTTCCATATTTCCCCACTGACGCTGGATGAGGAATCTAAATAGTTCCTGTTGCTGTGCTTCGGGGAGTTGTTTGACTAATTCGATTACTTGTTCGTTGCTTAAGGTTAAGTTTGGCATAGGTCGCTTCTAGACACCAGCATGATTAATCAGTTTAACACGAGTCCTTAATGGAGAGGGTTTTCGGTTCGCCTATCCCTTCTCTGCGTCGATCAGTTAGAATCGAGAAATTATAACAAATCTGGTTATTTTTGCATGAGTAGAAAACGGGTTTCTCGGAGAAACCCGTTTTCTGTGCGTTACTCAACGGATTTAGTATTATCGGCCTAGAAAGTCCTTTCATCTTCCCGCTTGCCGTAAAATTATGATTGTCTCTCTCCAAGAAGCTCAAGCCAAACTGCCCGAACTGATATACAATCTCAAACTAGGGGAAGAATTGTTAATTACCGATAATAATTTCCCACTGGCAAAATTAAGCCGATGATAAAGAACACTTACAAGACTTCGCGGAGTATCTGCCTTGAAATGTCTAATCGATAGCCATACTCTGCTGTGTTACACACTCAAGGAATCCCGACTCAGTAGCAGCACCCATCAACTTCCTAAAGGGTGGCATAAATCGACTAAATCCTTATCTTGCAAGAGTTCTATTGATTAGTTCGTTCTAGATCGAAAACAATTGACAAAATCGCATCAATGTCCTTCTCTATAAGGGTTTCATCCCTTATAACTCCGTCCATTGCATAGCACAAACCGAAGAACCCGTCAGATGGTGACTTTCTTAATAGATCCATCAATTTTTCGGATGGTAACTTTCTTAATGCATCCATCAATTTTTCGGTTTTCATTCGTCTTAAGTTTAAGCCAGAAGGAGTGATAAGAGAATGGCATGATGGTAACTTTCCTACTAGATCCATCTTTTTGGATGGTGACTTTCTTAATGGAGCCATCAATTTTTTGGATGGTAACTTTCCTACTATATCCATCAATTTTTCGATGGGATATTGTCTATCTTCTATAGAATTTGCTTCTTCTTGTATTAATCCTACTTCTTCAGTAGTTAATATCAGTCCTTCAAGTTTCTGCTCCGCGTTCTTGATTGTTTGAATTAAGTCTTGGTATATTTTTTGGGCTTCGTCCAACTCCTTTTGGGTAAAAAGATTATTATGAGCTACTTTGTTTCTGGTTTTATACAGTTTCTCCCAATTAGATTGAAAATTTCTGTCTTTAAATGATTCCTTAAAAAACTTATCACCGTTGCTTTTAATTTTTTCTCTTAATTTACGAATTGCTTCGGGAGTTTCTTCAAGCCTATCAATTTCTTTAATTAAATCCTCTTTGGTTGTACAACCAGATGAAAGCTTGTATATAATCGAACCTAAATCATCAAAATCTATCAGATAGAGTTGATTGTCAATATGGCTTGCAAATTCTTTTTCATTATTTTTTCTCTGATCAACTTTCTTTCTAAAATCTTGGGTGGATACCTTTGTCCACCAATCCACTCCTATCTTGGTTGTCATGAATTTCGTTATGTAGTCTCTTAAACGGCGTTCCACACGATTAATACAAGGATAAATTTGATTAGCAATCTGTTCAGAAATTTCGTCTTTTACTATATCCAGTTTTTCTAATTTTTGGTCTTTGAAAAATTTTAAAATTGGAATACGTTGAGGTTCTAAACAACCATATTCTCCCTTTACAACAATTGAAAAACCTGTAATACATTTATCTTTGCTGTCTTGATCAAATTTAATTGGATTTACTGTAATTTCTATAAAATTATCCTTGATTTGGCGACTGTTACAATCTATTTGTGGTGTTCCATTCCAAAATGAATTATTCGAGGCGAGAAGATAGACTAAATTATCAGGAGTTTTGATATGAGATTGATTAGAAGTGTCAAATGCAAAAATTTCAAAGGTGAGAAAATTGTTTTGTGTGTCCATTGGAATGACAGGAGTTAGGTCTATAAACAACATCTACCCTCTATTTTAACTTGTCTATTGAAAAAAAGGGGGCTTATTCAGCCCCCTTAACCTCTAACTACCGCCAATCCTTGCCACATCGCGGGCGTTGGCTTCAAAAGCCGCATCGAGAGCAGAATCGCCGGTTAAACCGGAATCTAACGCCTCTTTAATACACTGCAACATCCGCTTATAATCCTTGGGCATTACTTTAACAAACTGGGGCAACATTTCCGACCAATTTGCTAAAACCAGGGCTGCTTTTTGACTTTGGGTGTAATCAGCATGGCGTTGAATTAACTCGCGTAAATCGTCGATTTCTTCCCCTTCTAGCGCCTCTAAAGCCACCATTTGGGTATTGCAACGAGTGGCGAAATCCCCCGACTCATCGAGGACGTAGGCGACACCACCACTCATCCCGGCGGCGAAATTGCGACCGGTGGGCCCTAAAACAACGACTTTACCCCCCGTCATATACTCGCAAGCGTGGTCGCCAACGGACTCAACCACCGTAGTCACCCCAGAGTTACGCACCCCAAAACGTTCCCCAGCAACCCCAGAAATATACACCTCACCACTGGTTGCACCGTATAAAGCCACATTACCGATGATAATATTCTCCTCGGCCACAAAAGTGGAACCTTTGGGCGGATAAACGATGATTTTGCCACCGCTTAAACCCTTACCCACATAATCATTGGCATCCCCTTCTAACTCCAGTGTCACCCCTTTGGGAACAAAAGCACCGAAACTCTGCCCCGCGCTGCCCTGAAAATGGAGATGTACGGTATCTTCGGGTAAACCCTCCCAGTGACGTTTAGTGATTTCGTTGCCTAAAATCGTCCCCACCACCCGGTTAATATTTTTAATCGGTAGTGTCGCCTTGACTTTTTCGCCTTTTTCAATGGCATCCTTGCATAAATCCAGTAAAACGGTTATATCCAAGGACTTATCTAAACCGTGGTCCTGGGGAATCTGACAATAACGCCCTACCTCTGCATCTACCTCCGGTTGATAGAGAATCGGAGTTAGGTCAATTCCTTTCGCTTTCCAATGTTCTACAGCCTGTTTTGGCTCTAATACATCAGTTCGCCCCACCATTTCATTTAAGGTGCGGAATCCCAATTCGGCCATAATTTCCCGCACTTCCTGGGCGATAAATTTCATGAAATTCACCGTATATTCAGGATCCCCGATGAAATTCTTCCGTAATAACGGATCCTGGGTCGCTACCCCCGCCGGACAGGTATTAAGATGACAAACCCGCATCATAATACAGCCTAACGTCACCAGTGGCGCGGTCGAAAAACCGAATTCTTCGGCCCCCAATAGGGCTGCCACCACCACATCGCGGCCGGTTTTCATCTGGCCATCGGTTTCCACCGCGATGCGACTGCGAAGATTATTTAACACCAATGTTTGATGGGTTTCTGCTAGTCCCAACTCCCAGGGTAAACCTGCGTGTTTAATCGAGGTTTGGGGTGAGGCACCGGTCCCACCATCAAAACCAGAGATTAAAACCACGTCAGCGTGAGCTTTAGCGACTCCGGCGGCGATTGTGCCAACTCCCACCTCAGAAACCAGTTTTACGCTCACTCTGGCCGCACGATTGGCATTTTTTAGGTCATGAATCAACTCCGCTAGGTCTTCAATCGAGTAGATATCGTGGTGGGGTGGGGGAGAGATTAAACCGACTCCGGGGGTGGAGTGACGGACTTTGGCAATCCAAGGATAGACTTTTTTACCTGGTAATTGACCGCCTTCGCCCGGTTTTGCCCCCTGGGCCATCTTTATCTGCAATTCTCGCGCTTGGGAGAGGTAAAGACTGGTGACACCAAAACGGCCGGAAGCCACCTGTTTAATGGCACTATTTTTCGAGTCTCCCCGTTCATTTGTCCAAGTGTAGCGCTCGGAATCTTCGCCGCCTTCCCCGGTGTTCGACTTGCCACCGATGCGATTCATGGCAATAGCGAGGGATTCGTGGGCCTCTTTGGAAATGGAACCGTAACTCATGGCCCCGGTTTTAAAGCGTTTCATAATCGCTTCAATCGGTTCCACTTCTTCGATGGGGATACTTTCCCGGTTTTTAAAGGTTAATAGTCCCCGCAGGGTGAAGAATTTTTGATTCTGTTGGTTGACCAGTTGGGAATATTTCTTAAAGAGGTCGTATTTGCCCAATTTTACCGCTTGTTGCAGGGTATGAATGGTTTCTGGGCTAAAAAGATGGGCTTCCCCGTCCTTACGCCATTGATATTCACCGCCAATATCGAGGGTATGCACATTAACATCCCGGTCGGGGAAAGCGTGGCCATGTCTGAGTAGGGATTCTTTGGCAATAATTTCTAAATCGGCCCCTTCAATGCGGGAAGCTGTCCAAGTAAAATAGCGATCGACTACCGATCGATTTAAGCCAATAGCCTCGAATATTTGCGCCCCACGGTAGCTTTGCAGGGTGGAAATGCCAATTTTAGAGGCCACTTTAATTACGCCCTTGGTGGCGGCTTTTATGTAGTTTTTACAGGCACTCTGGTGGTCAACTCCTACCAATAAACCTTCCTCGATCATACTGCCGAGGGTGGCAAAGGCTAGATAGGGATTAATCGCACCGCAACCATAACCGAGGAGAAGGGCGTAGTGATGCACTTCCCGGGGTTCGCCGGATTCCAGGACAAGGCCGACTCTGGTGCGGGTTCCCTGCCGGATGAGATGATGGTGTAAACCGGCAACCGCCAGCAGTGAGGGAATCGGGGCGTGATTTTTATCGATACCTCGATCGCTTAAAATAATAATGCTCGCGCCCGCTAAAATTGCCTCGTCCACCTCTTGACAAATTGCCTCAATTGTGCTACGCATCCCCTCGACTCCCGAAGTGGGATCGAAGAGAATGGGAATAGTCACGGTTTTAAATTCGCTATTGCCCTGTAAACGCGCTAATTGGGCGTTAGTGAGGATGGGAGAGTTAAGTTTAATCAGGTGACAGCTTTCCGGCTGCGGATCCAGGAGATTTCTCTCAGCGCCGATAGTGGTGATGGGAGAGGTGATAATTTCTTCGCGAATTGAGTCAATCGGGGGGTTAGTGACTTGGGCGAATAACTGCTGAAAGTAATCATAAAGCAGTTTTGGCCGATCGGACAAGACGGCTAGGGGTGTATCGGAACCCATGGAACCCACTGCTTCCACTCCATCCCGGCCCATGGGGGCTAATAAAAGACGTAATTCCTCAAAAGTGTAACCGAAAGCGGTTTGCTGTTGAATTAGGGAAACAGCAGTTTCCGGTGGCGCAGTTTCAACGGCCGGTAAATCGTCTAAATTGACTAAATTTTCGTTTAACCACTGGCGATAGGGTTTAGCGTTGGCAATACCTGCTTTTATTTCCTCATCGGCCACGATACGACCTTCTTTCATATCCACAAGGAACATCCGGCCGGGTTGCAGACGACCTTTAAAAGCGACGCGTTCTGGTTCAATGGGTAAAACTCCCGCTTCCGATGCCATAATTACTAGGTCATCTTTGGTGACATAGTAACGGGAAGGACGTAAACCATTGCGGTCTAACACTGCTCCCATCATCGTACCATCGGTAAAAGCGATCGAGGCTGGACCATCCCAGGGTTCCATCAAACAGGAATGGTATTCATAAAAGGCTTTTTTCTCATCACTCATCGATTCATGGGCTGCCCAGGGTTCAGGAATCATCATCATGACAGCGTGAGGAAGAGAACGCCCCGATAAAACCATTAATTCTAGGGCATTATCAAAAATTAAGGAGTCACTACCCTCGATATTAATAACCGGCTGGATTCTTTTGATGTCTTCCCCGAATAAGGGTGAGGCAAACATCGACTGACGGGCGTGCATCCAGTTAATATTACCTCGCAGGGTATTAATTTCGCCATTGTGGGCAATATAACGGTAAGGGTGGGCGCGTTCCCAACTGGGGAAGGTATTGGTACTAAAACGGGAATGGACTAATCCTAAAGCACTTTGAAAGTCGGGGTCGTGTAAATCGGGAAAATAGTCACCCACCTGTACCGGCATTAATTGCCCTTTATAGACAATGGTACGACTAGAAATACTGCAAGGATACCAGTAACGATTAAAGGATTGACGATTGAGGTGGGAACGCTTGCGAATAACGTATAATTTGCGTTCAAAGGCCAGATCATCGCTTAAATTGGCATCGCGTTCGATGAAAACCTGTTCGATAAAGGGTTCGGTAGATTTGGCCGAATTGCCCAAACTAGAGTTATCCGTGGGAACATCACGCCAACCGAGAACTTTTAACCCCTCTTCGGCGGCGATTTTCTCGAATTCCTGGCGACTTTTCCCGCGAATTTCGGCATCAGGGGCCGTGTAGAGCATTCCTACCCCGTATTGTCCCGCTGCTGGTAAGGTAAAACCTAGATTACTGGTCACTTTCCGGAAAAATAGGTCGGGGATTTGGCACAAAATACCCGCCCCATCGCCCGTATTTTTTTCCGCACCGCACGCGCCACGGTGATCGAGGTTTAGTAAAATTGTTAAGGCCTGTTCAACAATATCGTGGGACTTTTTACCCGTTTTATGAACGATAAAACCGACACCACAAGCATCATGTTCAAATTGGGGATCGTATAGTCCTTGTTTCCGTGGAGTTTGATTGTTATTCATCTTGTCTAATAGCCTAGCAGTCTGGAAGGGAATGGCCTAGAGGGTGAGCCAGAGTAGCGATTCTAGGTATATCAATTTTGTATCCAGACTGGACCTTCGGTCTTATATCTTAAGGAAATGTTTCGATGTCACAAGGGTTCCTTTACACCGAATCCAACTTCCGACCATTCTAGAACCTAAAAATGGGTCACGGCGATTTTTCTTGGCGATTAAATAGGGTTGGCTGAATAATGGTAAAAACCTTACAGGAAAGGGCTTTTAGCTTGATTGAGAGCTTCCCAAATGCACTTAAATCTGCTAGAATCTCTTAAAACCCTTGCATCACCCTTGCATCACCCTTGCATCTTCTCTAAT